>NZ_JBHUWH010000315.1:0-9569 GCF_042670125.1 Kitasatospora sp. NPDC057198
GGCACGCTACTTCCCGGCGGATACTGCCCGCGCTGGAAGGAGCGCTGTTTGGAGATCCTTGCCTGCGCCCACTGCGGGGCGGCCCTCACCCGGCCCCTCACCAAGGTCCGGTACCCGCCCTACGCCCACTGGAGCATCGGCAACGGCACCCAGCTGCCCGCCCTGATGGACGCCGGGAGCTATGCCGTCGCCCCCGAGCCGTCCAGCGGGCCGTGGCGGCGTTGGGAGGACCTCGCCGAGGGTGAGGCCGAGGCGCGCGGCTACCACGCTCCCGTCGAAGGGCTGCTGACCGGCCCGGTCGGCCGGACGCTGTGCGCACCCGCCGACGCCACCGGCACGGTGCTCGCCCGCGAACGGGTCGTCGGCTTCTGCTGCGGCATCAGCGGAGACAACCTGTCCTGCGCCGCCTGCCTGCGCCCGGTCGGCGGCCGCGACGACGACTGCGAGATCTGGCAGGCCGTCTGGTTCGACCCCGGCGCGGTGCGTGCCGTCCCCGCCGGGCCAGACCGGCCGCCCGCCGACTGGACCGAACTCGTCCACGACCGCTCCGGGCCGCCGCCGGTCGACGCCCGGGGGAACTGGAACCACCGGTGCGAACAGGAGGCCGCCATGACGCTGGCCGACCTGATGGTCGCCACCGGCGGCGCACCCCCGGTGTTCGAACAGCGCGCCGTCGAACGGTTCTTCGGCCGCGAACTCGACGTCTACCTGCGCACCGCCGGCCCCGCCGTACGCTGCGCCCTGCACGGCCCCCACCTGCCGCTCACCGACCCGCCGCCCGGCATCGCCCTCGTCCCGCGGCACCCGCGCACCGGCGAGGTCTGGCCCGCGCCGCCCGGCGTCCGGGCCGTCCCGATGGACATCGAGATCTGGCGGCACCTCGCCTTCGCCGGTGACCGGCGCCCGCTGCGGGTGAAGAGCCGGCTGCAGGCCGCGCTCGAACGGGACGACCCGCTGCCGCCGTACAGCTGGCGGCCGGTCTTCTACTGCGGCCGGCTGATCCGGGATACCCTGGCCCGGAATCCCGCCGTCCGCGACCCCGCCTTCCGGGAGAAGCTCACCCCCTGGGCCCGGTCGGGGTGGTGACGGCCCGTCAGTGCGCGGGCGCGGCGGGCCCCGGCCCGGTGGGCTGCTGCCCGGTCGGCTCCCGGTCGGTCGGCTCCTGGTCGGCGGGGGAGAAGCCGCCGGTCCGTTCCGCCCGCCGGGCCGTCCCGGTCAGCCAGTCCCGGAAGTGCTCGAAGGACAGCGGGCCGGACGTCGGGAAGCCCGGCCCCAGCGCCCCCGCCGGGAGGAACGCGGCCCGGCAGCCCCGGCACAGCCAGGCCGCCCGCCACGCCCGGTGCACCGGCCGCCACTGCTCGCGGGTGGCCGGCCAGCCGCCCGCCGCCGCCTGCCTCCGGTCCGCCCGCCGGCGCAGCGCCGCACTCGCCCGGTACGCGGCCACCGTGACCGCCGCGGCCGCCAGCACGGCGACCAGCCCGCCCGGCGTCGCCGCGCTTCCCGAACGGGCCAGCCGCACCAGGTCGTTCAGCGTCCACAGGCTGGAGAACGCCGCCAGCAGGAGCAGCAGCGTCGAGAGCCCGCTCCCGCCGACCGGCTCCGGCGGTACCTCCAGCAGCCGGCGGGTCGACCGGTCCAGCGGCGCGTCGCGGTCGCGCAGCGCGGCCGGCACGGGCACGGTGCGGTCGGCCAGCGAGCACGAGGGGCAGACGGCGGCCATCGGGGCGGCTCCAGGGCGTCGGACGCCGCACGGCGGCGCGCAGAAGCGGCAGGTCGGACAGCACCACAGGCCCCCGGGTGCCCACCCGCGCCGGGCGGCCACCCGATAAGGTCGCAGGCACACCACCGGCCCGCACGCCACCGTCCCGCACACCACCGGCCCCGCACAGCACCAGCCCGCGCGCGACAACTCCCGCCCCGCGCACGGCCGAAGAAAGGCCCACCCCGAACGTGCCCGACGCACCGCACCCCCTGCTGGAGTACCTCCTGGCCGCCGCCGACGGCCGCTTCCCGCCCGTGGACGGCCGGGTCACGGTGCTGCCGCCGCTGCCCGGCGGCCTGGAGTGCTCGGTCGCGTTCACCGGGCACGCCGTCGTCGCCACCGCCCTCGACGCCCGCCGGGTCGCCGAGGCCGGCGCGGACGGCTTCGGCGGATCCCACGCTCCCGGCTTCCTGCTGCACCTGGCCGGCCCCGGCGGCTGGATCGGCGTCACCGACGCCACCCTCACCGCCCGCGCCACCGGCGGCCCGCCCCGCCTCCCCGTCCTGACCGACCAGGACGACCACCCGCGGGTCCGCTACGCCCGCGAACTGCGCACCGGCGTCACCGTGCACGGCGACGGACGCGGACTGGTCACCCTCGCCGAAGGACTGGCCGGACGCCGCGAACTCAGCATCGAACTGCACGCCACCCACCCCGACGGCCGGGGCCACGGCCGCTCCCTGCTGCGCGACGCCCTCACCCTGCTGCCCGCCGGCACCCCCGTCTTCGCCGCCGTCTCCCCGGGCAACGCCCGCTCCCTGCGCGCCTTCCTCGCCTGCGGCTTCACGCCCGTGGGCAGCGAAGTCCTGCTGCGCCCCGCTCAGTCCAGGTCGGCCGGGGCCGGCACGCCGCTGTAGGCCGGGGCGAAGAGGACCAGGGCCACCAGGTCCTCGGTGATGTCGTGGAAGCGGTGCTCCTCCTGGGCCGGGACGAACAGCGAAGTGCCGGGGCCGACGTCCACGGTGCGGCCGCCGGAGGTGAACCGGGCCCGGCCCCGGGTGACCACGTAGACCTCGTCCTGCAGGTGCGGTGACTGGTCGTCGGTGCTGCCCGCCGGGAGGGAGTAGGTGCCGAAGCTCAGCGCGGGCACGCTCAGGTGCTCCGCGTAGTGGGCCGAACCGTCCGGGGCGGGGCGGAAGCGCCCGCTGTCGATGATCTCCATGACGGCCGATCCTCGCACGGGCGGGCGGCCCCGGGGGAGAGGGCGGCGGGGCCCGCGGCGGGTGGGCGCGGTTGTCGGGGGACGACGCGGCCCGGCAGCCGCTAGGTTCGGGGGATGGACACGGGGGGACCGCCGGCCGGCGGAGTGCGGTGGGACGCGGCGGAGACCGATGCGCGCTGGGCCGGGGCCTGGCGGCCCGAACAGGTCGCCCGGCGGCTGGAGGGGCTCGCCGCACCCTGGTACGTGGCGGCCGGCTGGGCGCTGGACCTCTTCCTCGGCGCCCAGACCCGTCCGCACGGGGACCTGGAGATCGCGGTGCCGGCCGGCGCGTTCGGCGAACTGCGGGCGCACTTCCCCGAGTTGGAGTTCGACGCGGTCGGCTGGGGGATGACCTGGCCGGACGCCGGAGCGGAGCCGCTGGCCGCCACCCGGCAGACCTGGGCGCGGGACCCGGCGAGCGGACGGTACCGGTTCGACGTGTTCCGCGAACCGCACGACGGCGACACCTGGATCTGCCGGCGTGACGAGAGCCTGCGCCTGCCGTACCACCGGATCGTCGAGCGGACCGCCGACGGCATCCCCTACCTGCGGCCCGAACTGGTCCTGCTGTTCAAGGCCAAGGCGACCAGGGACAAGGACCACGCCGACTTCGAACGCGTGCTGCCGGTGCTGGACGCCGAACGCCGACGGACGCTGGCCGGATGGCTGCGCCGTGCCCACCCCGGGCACGCTTGGCTGCCGGGGCTGGAACGGTTGGAGGGGCCGTGAGGGGAGCGGAGGGCCGTGAGGGGCCGTGAGGGGAACCCCGGCCGGGTGGGGGGCCGGCCGGGGCGCGCGGGGCTGCGTCAGCCGAGGCCGACGGCGGTGATCCGGGCGCGGGGGAAGCTGCCCCGCTCCAGCGCGTCCACCGCCGCGGAGGCGAAGTCGCCGGTGGTGATCCGGCTGGCGCCCTCCCCGTCCGTCAGTGGTGCGTCGGTGGCGGCCACCCGGTAGCGGCCCGTCCGCCCGCCCGGGACGAGGTGCACCGGGGGCGGGCTGAAGTACGTCCACTCCACCGGGGTGTCGGCGGCGCGCAGCAGGTCGAGCGCGGCCGTCTGGTCCCGGGCGGTCTCCAGGTACTGGGCGGGGAAATCCGGCGAGTCGACGAAGCGCCGGCCCGGTGCGTGCTCCAGGCTGCCGCCGCCGCCCACGAACAGCAGCCGCGACACCCCCGCCTTCGGCAGCGCGGCCAGCAGCGCCCCGGCGGCGCGCGGCACCAGGTGGTCCGGGCCCTTGAGCGCGGCGACCACCGCGTCGTGGCCGACCAGCACGGCGGCCAGCGCGGCTTCGTCCGCCGCGTCCGCGTCCGCCCGGCCGAGCGGGGTGACGTGGTGGCCGCGGCGCTCGGCCTCGCGGGCCACCTCGCCGCCGAGGTGGCCGCTCGCGCCGAGCACGGCCACCCGCAGCGGGCGGGGCGCGGTCAGCCGCTCCAGGAAGCCGGCGATCAGCGGGGCGATCTCGGGCGCGCACTCCTCCAGGGCGAAGTGGCCGGTGTCGAACAGGTGCACCTCGGCGCCCGGTACGTCCCGCCGGTACGCCTCGGCCCCGGCCGGGAGGAAGAAGGCGTCCTCGCGCCCCCAGAGCACCAGCGTCGGCGGCCGGTGCTCGCGCAGCCAGCGCTGCCAGACGGGGTACAGCCCGAGGTTCGAGTGGTAGTCCAGGGCCAGCGCGGTCTGCGCCTCGCGGCGGCCCGGCAGGTCGAGGAAGTGCTGGTCCAGCGTCCAGCCGTCCGGGGCGATCAGGGCCGGGTCGGTGGCGCCGCCCTCGTACTGGCCGCGCGTCACCTCCAGGGTGAACAGCGGCTGGACGGCCTCCGCGGCGCCCGGCTCGCCGGTGCGGTGCGCGACCGTCTCGAGCGCGAGCTCGGACAGGCCCTCCAGGTACGCGTTGGCGTTCTGCACCACCAGGCCGGCGATCAGCTCCGGGCGGCGGGTGGCCAGCCGGAAGCCTACCGGGCCGCCGAAGTCGAAGGCGTACAGCGCGAAACGCTCCAGGCCGAGCGCGTCCACGAAGCCCTCCAGGACCTCGGACAGCGCGTCGAAGGAGTACCGGAAGGAGGCCGGGGCCTCGGTGTGCCCGAAGCCCGGGTAGTCCGGCGCGATCAGCCGGAACCGCGGGGCGAGGGCCTCGAACAGGCGGCGGTACTGGTGCGAGGCGGACGGGAAGCCGTGCAGGAGCAGCAGGACCGGGGCGGTCTCCGGCCCGGCGGCGCGGTAGAAGACGCGGACGCCGTCGACGTCCACGAAACGGTGCTCCACGCGGGGCAGGGGCATGCGGGGCCTTCCAGAGAACGAAGTAAATGCATGACATTTTGCATTAGGCTCGATCTTGGCGGACCTGCCGCCACTAACGCAAGGGAATTTTCATTTGGCAACCGAGGACTTCGACACCGCACCGGAACCGGACGGCGCCGGGGCACCCGCGCCGGGCACCCGCCGTCCGGGCGGCCGCACCGCCCGGACCAGGGTCTCGGTCCTGGAGGCCGCCCTCGCCGAGCTGGTCGAGCACGGCTACGCCGACACCCGGATCGACCGGATCGCCGACCGCGCCAAAGTCGCCGCCACCACCGTCTACCGGCGCTGGGGCACCCTGGAGAACATCGTGGTCGACCTCGCCGACCACCTCGCCGTGTCCATCACCCTGGGCTCGGGGCCCACCCTGGAGGGCGACCTGCGGACGGTCGCCCGCGCCGTCGTCGCCCTGTACGGGAACCCGGCCCACCGGGCCTGGCAGTGCGCCATGGTCTCCGCCGCGGCGGCCTCCCCGAAGGCCCGGCGGGCGCTGTCCGAGGTGCTGGCCAAGCGTCGCGAGAGCACCGCCGTGGCGGTCACCGAGGCGATCGCCCGCGGCGAGGTCCCGCCCGGCACCGACGGTCACGAGGTGATCCGGGCCACCGTCGCCCCGCTCTACCTGCGGATGTACATCACCGCGGAGCCGGTGGGCGAAGCGGAGGCCGACCGGGCGGCGGCGGCCGCGGCGCTGGCGGCGAGGGCCGGGCTGTACGTGGTGGGGCGGGCGGAGGACGGGACGGCGCGCTGACGCGCGGGCCGACGGGGCGGGCCCGCGCGCCGCACGGGCCCCGGGCCGGAAGGCCGGCGGCGGAGCGTCAGTGGACGCGGCTGAAGGTCGGGGGGACCGGCAGGGTGGCCCAGCGGTCCGCGGGCCAGACCAGGACGCGGGCGCGGCCGATGACGTCGCCGAGCGGGACGAATCCGCCCGCCGGGTTGTGGAGGTACTGGTAGCGGGAGTCGCGGGAGTCGTTGCGGTGGTCGCCCATCACCCACAGGAAGCCCTCCGGGACCTTGACGGTGCCGACCGGGTTGTCGTCGCAGGGGGTGGAGCCCGGGTAGAGGTAGGGCTCGTCCAGGGCGGTGCCGTTGACCTTCAGCGGCTGGCCCGCGTTGCACTCGACGGTGTCGCCGCCGACCGCGATCACCCGCTTGATCAGGTCCCTCTCGTCCGCGTCGGGCACCAGGCCGAGGTGGCTCAGCACGCTCTGCACGACGTTGCCGGGCTCGGGCGGCTCGGTCAGCCAGCCGCCCGGATCCTTGAAGACCACCACCTCGCCGCGGTGCGGCCGCTCGCCCAGCCAGGGGCTGAGCTTGTCCACGGCGACCCGGTCGCCCTTCTCCAGGGTGCCCATCATCGAGCCGGACGGGATCACGAAGACCTGCACCAGGAAGGTCTTGATCAGCAGGGCGATCAGCAGCGCCGAGACGACGCACCCCAGCACGGTGCGGCCGCGGGAAGGGCCCAGCACCCGGCGCAGCAGCGGCTTCGGCCGCCCGCCCGACCCGGATTCCGCCCTGGGCTCGGTGCCGGACCCTGCCTCCGACCCGGGTTCGGTGCCGGGCTCGGTGCCGGGTTCGGTGCCGGGTTCGGTGCCGGGCGCTGACTCGGGTTCGGTGGCTGCGGTGTTCACGGTGGCTCCCGCTCGGGGCGGTCGGGCCGCGCCGCCCGGAGGCGGGTGGCGGCGTCGGGTGGGGTGGGCTCTCGACAGGGGTTCTCGACAGGGGCTCTCGACGGGGTCTCAGTCGCGGCGGATCAGCGCCGGGTCGATCCGCCGCACCAGCAGCGGCAGCGCGCCCAGGACGGCGACGGCGAGCACCGCCGCGCAGGCGGCGAGGGTGCGGGCGAAGGCGGGCCAGTCCCACGCGTGCACCAGCCCGCCGTACGCGTCGTAGGCGCGTCCCGCCAGCGCGCCGGCCGCCACCGCCGGGAGCAGGCCGCAGCCGAGGAACAGCACGGTCTGGACGACCTGGGCGCGGCGCAGGGTGCGGCGCGGGACGCCGATCAGGGTCAGCGCGGTGACGTTGCGGCGGCGTTCCAGGGCCCGGTCGAGGGCGGCGACCAGGTGGGCCAGGACGGTGACGGCCACGCCGAGCGCGGTGCCCGCGGTGTAGAGGGTGTCGACCAGCCGGGCCTTGCGCAGGCCGTCGGTGTCGACGCCGTACAGCACCGGTTCGGCGGAGGGCGCGGCCGCGGCGAGCGCGCCGAGCACCCGCTGCACGGTGGCGGTGGAGGCCCGGGTGGCCAGGGTGAGGGTGCCGGTGGCGGCGGCGGTGCCCGGCAGGGTGTCCGGGGGCAGCAGGAGGCCGGTGCCGTACAGCGGGGAGTCGGGCGGCCAGGTGACCGAGGCCCGCGCGGACGGCACCGCGACGGTGACGGCGTCCGGCCCTCCGCCGGTGCCACCGGTGCCACCGGTGCTCCCGCTCCCGTCACCATCAGTGCTCCCGCTCCCGCTCCCGCTCCCGTCGCCGTTCCGCCCGGTGGGGAAGCGCAGTTCGGTGCCCGGCGCGGGCAGCGGCGCCCCGTTCCCGGTGTCCAGCAGCAGCGGCGCGCCGTCGGTGCAGCCGAGCGGCGGTACGGCGGTGAACCGGGCCAGGTCCGCGCAGGTGCCCAGCAGGGCGGTGGCGGTGACGGGCCGGTGGTCGGGGACGGTGCTGGGCGGCGGCACCAGGTTGCGCACCGTCAGGACCGCCTCGTCCACGCCCGGCAGGGTGCGCAGCCGGGCCGCGTCGAGCCCGGGGGCGTCGGCGCCCTCGAGCCCCAGGTACTGGACGGGCCGCCGCGGCTGCGCGGCCGCGTGCCAGTCGCGGAAGACGCCGTGCGCCAGGCCCAGGGCGAAGACGAACAGCACCAGCCCGGCGGTGGCCCGCACCGCGCCGCCCGGCTCCGTCTCGCCGCGGCGCGCACCCAGCAGCACCGACAGCGAGCGCGGGTCGCGGGCCGCCCGCCGGGCCAGGGCGCGGGCCAGCAGCGGGTAGCAGGCGACCACCCCGTAGCCGGTGGCGACCACCCCGGCCAGCAGCAGCGGCGCGGACAGCGCCCCGGCGGGGCGGCCGGAACCGGACGGGACGAGCCACAGCAGGCCGAGCACCGCCAGACCCGCCGCGAGCGGCAGCGACCGCCACCGGGAGGGCGCCCGCGGCGGCCGCTCGCGCCGCGCCTCCAGCGGGCTGTCGGCCACCGCGGACGTCCCGGCCCGGGAGATCAGCACCGCGCCCGCGGGCAGGCCCAGTAGGCACAGCAGCACGGTGGCCGCCGACGGCGCGGCGTCCCCCGGGAACCAGGCCAGCCCCGGCAGCCCGACCCGGCCGCCCGTCCGGGCCGCCAGCGCGTACCCGGCCAGCCCGGCCGCCGCGCCAAGCAGCGCCGCCCCGGCCGGTTCCAGCGCGTTCAGCCGGCGTACGTCCCGCGCGGACATCCCGGTCAGCCGGAACGCCGCCAGGGTGCGCAGCCGGCTCGCCGCGGACAGCCGGTTGCAGCCCGCCAGGAACAGGCCCAGCGGCAGCAGCACGAACACCGCCAGCATGAACTCCAGCAGGTGCAGCGTCTTCCCGTCGAGCAGCGCGGGCGGCCGGAACGCCAGCCCGAAACCGCCCAGCGGCTGCCCCTGCTCCAACTGCCCGCGCTGCACGCCGAGATAGGCGTACAGCTCGTCGGGCGCGGCCAGCAGCGCCCCGGGCAGCACGCCCGCGACGGTGCCGGGCAGGCGCTCGCGCAGCGCGGGCTCGGCGGCCAGCAGGTCGCGCAGGCGCGGGGAGACCAGCAGTTCGCCGGGGCGCGGCGCGGTCGCCCCGCCGGGCAGGGCGACCCGTCCGGGGGCGGCGATCAGCACCTCGGTGAGCGCGTCCGTCCCCCAACTGCCCTGCACGGTGCGGAAGGCGGCGCCGTCGAGGGCGGGCGCGCCGGCCTGCGCCGGGTACGGGGTGCGGTGCTGCTCGTGGACGGTGCGGGCCTCCAGCAGCTGCGGCAGGGTCAGCACGGCGGCCAGGCAGGCCGCGCCGAGGGCCGCGCCCAGCGCCATCAGCAGCAGCCGCCAGCGGCCCCGTCGCCCCGCGCCCCGGGTCAGCGCCCAGCCCAGGCGCAGCACCGTCACCGTGCGGCCCCGGCGGAGATCCGGCCGTCGACCAGGTCCAGCCGCCGTCCGGCGGCGGCGGCCACCGACTCGTCGTGCGTCACCAGCAGCACGGCGGTGCCGCGTTCGGCGCTCAGCGCGAGCAGTTCGGCGAGCACCAGTTGGCCGGCGGCCCGGTCCAGCGCGCCGGTGGGCTCGTCGGCGAACAGCACCGCCGGGCGGTGCACCAGGGCGCGGGCGACCGC
>NZ_JBHUWH010000316.1:0-9510 GCF_042670125.1 Kitasatospora sp. NPDC057198
GTCCGCCCCGCCCCACCCGTCCGTCCCGCCGCGGCCGGCGGCTCCGCCGCGGGGTCGGCGGAGGGTGTGGCCGTGGGCGGCGGTGGCGGCCGCGCTGGTGCTGGTCGGGGCGGGCGCGGTGGCCGTCACCGACCGGGGCGGGACGGGCACCGGGGCCGGGCCGCACGTCCTGCCCGGCAGCCCGCGGGCGCTGCTGCTGGACGGGGTGTCGGGCCGGGTCGAGATCGTCGCCGCCGACGGGGCCGCCGCCACCGCCGAGTACCTGCCCGAGGGTGCGCAGCGCCCCGGACTGGTCGGCCTCGGCCCGGCCGGGAGCGACGGCGCGGTGCCCGTGCGCTGCGCCGCCGGCGGCGACGGACCGTTCGACCGGTGCACCGGGCGGCTGCGGCTGGCCGTCCCGGCGGACACCGCGCTGACGGTCCGCCAGGACTCCGGGGAGATCACGCTGTCCGGGCTGCGCGGCGACCTCGCGCTGTCGCTGGCCTCGATCCGCTGCACCGCCGTCGGCCTGCGCCCCGAGCACGCGACGGTGTCGGTCCGCTCCGGCAGCGCCGACCTGGGCTTCGCCGCCCCGCCCGGCGAGCTGAGCGTGGAGTCCACCTCCGCCTCGGTGGCGCTGCGCCTGCCGGAGCGGGACGGCGGCTACGCGTTCGACTCCGACCAGGTCTCCGCCGACGTCCGGATCGCCCTGCCCGAGCGGCCGGGCGCCGACCACCGGGTGCGGCTGCGCACCACCTCCGCCTCGGTGGCGGTGCTGCCCGCCGACGGGTGAGCGGACGGCCGGTTCAGTCGGCGGCCGGGGGCCGCCAGGGCTCGAACCACGGGTCGGGCCAGCGCTCGGCCGCGGCCAGCAGCGGGAACAGGGTGGCGCCGTCGATGCTCTCGCGGACGATGTCGGCGTGGCCGCCGTGCCGGGAGGTCTCCTCGATCAGGTGCAGCAGCACCCAGCGCACCGACCAGTTCTCCACCTCGGCGGGGAACCACGGCACCCCGCGCGGCACCGGTACCGCCTGCCCGAGGTCGGCGACCGCGGCGACCACCGCGTCCGTCTCCCGGGCCGCCGCCGCGTACGCGTCCAGCACCCCGGCCAGGGTCTCCTGCTCCGTGAGCGAGAACTCGGCGGAGTCGTCCTCGTCCGCGCTCCGCTGCGGTCCGCGCTGCCGCTGCAGGACCAGGTCGGTCCAGCCGGCCTCGCAGCGGGCGGCGTGCTTGATCAGGCCGCCGATGCTCAGCGCACTGGCGGTGGGGGTCATTCGGGCCTGCTCCTCGGTCAGGCCGTGGGCGGTGGCGCGCAGGGCCCGGCGCTGCTGGGCGAGGTAGGCGAGCAGGCCGTCGCGCTCGTCGGCGATGGGCGGTACGTGTGCGGGCATGGGGCAGACCCTCTCGCCCGGGGAGGGAGGTGGTCAAGCCCCGAGTGAAAGAAGTTTCACCTCCTTGCGCAAAAGCATTGTCCTGCGCTGCCTGTCGGTTCGCGACGGGGCATGGATCTTCGCGGCGGTCGACAGTAGAGTTCGTCAGAAATTTTCTGCAAAGGTTTGCAGTGCGAGAGGATGCCCACCGTGCCGAGAGTCGTCCCGCCCGTCCCCGACGAGCGCACGGCGCTGACCGCCTACCTCGCCCACCAGCGGCGCGCACTGCGGGCCACCGCCCACGGCCTGACGGACGAACAGGCCCGGACGGCCGCGTCCGCCGGGGAGCTGAGCATCGGCGGCCTGATCAAGCACGCCGCCCGCTGCGAGGGCTTCTGGACCGACCTGGTCCTGCGGCGGCGGGAGCCGCAGTCGCAGGAGGACGAGTTCCGCCTCGCCCCGAACGAGACGCTGGCCGGAGCGCTGGACGCCTACGCGGCCGCGGCCGCCCGGACCGACGCGGTGGTCGCCGCGGTCGCCGACCTCGGGCAGGCCGTGCCCGTCCCGCCGGGGGCGCCGTGGGTGCCCGCCGGGGTCGAGGAGTGGTCGGTGCGCTGGGTGCTGCTGCACCTGATCGAGGAGACCGCCCGGCACGGCGGCCACGCCGACCTCATCCGGGAGGGCATCGACGGCGCCACCTTCGACCCGCTGCTCGCCGCCGTCGAACAGGGGGCCGATCCGTGGGTGGAGCCGTGGCGCCCCGCCGGATGAGGTGAGCGGACGTCAGCCCGCCGCGCCGCAGCGTTCGGTGTCGATCTCCGGCAGGGTGGCCTCCGCGTAGCGGGAGCCGTGCACCGTCTCGTCGGACAGCACCCGGCCGGCCGCGGCCAGCAGTTCGGCGGGCACGTCCAGGCCGAGGACGGCGACGTCCTCGTGCAGGTGGTCCACCGAGCGGGTGCCGGGGATGGCGACGACGTGCTCGCCGCGGGAGAGCACCCAGGCCAGGGCCAGCTGGGCCACCGTCAGGCCCGCGTCGGCGGCCAGCGCGGCGAGCCGCTCGCGCAGCGCCAGGTTGGCCGGGTAGTGGGCGTCGGTGAAGCGCGGCATGGCGTGCCGGATGTCGCCGGGCGGCAGGTCGGCCATCCGCGGCGGGGCGCCGGTCAGGAAGCCGCGCGCGACCGGGCTGAACGCGACCAGGGCGACGCCGAGTTCGCGGGTGGCCGCCAGGGTGCCGCGCTCCGGGTTGCGGGTCCACAGGCTGTACTCGTTCTGCAGCGCCGCGACCGGGTGCACCGCGTGCGCCCGGCGCAGGGTGGCCGCCGACACCTCGGACAGGCCGATCTCGCGGACTTTGCCCGCCGCGACCAGCTCGGCCAGCGCGCCGACGCTCTCCTCGACCGGGACGGCCGGGTCGAGCCGGTGCAGGTAGTACAGGTCGATCACGTCGGTGCCGAGCCGGGCCAGCGACTGCTCGGCGGTGCGCCGGATGGTCTCCGGGCGGCCGTCGATGACGCGCCGTCCGTCCACCCCGGTCATGCCGCACTTGGAGGCCAGCACGATCTGCTCCCGGTGCGGGCCGAGCACCCGGCCGACCAGTTCCTCGTTGGCGCCGAAGCCGTACAGCGCGGCCGTGTCGAACAGGGTGACGCCCGCGTCCAGGGCGGCGAGCAGCAGCTCGGCGCCGTCCTCGGGGGAGGGCGCGGTGCCGTAGGCGTGGCTGAGGTTCATGCAGCCGAGGCCGACGGCCGGGACTTCGAACGGTCCGATCCTGCGGAGGCCGCCCGTCAGGCCGTTCACGCGCCCACCGGCTCGGCGAGCTGCCGCTCCAGGTCGGCCAGGGTGCGGTAGCAGGGCAGCACCTGGGCGAGCGAGGCGTTCGGCTCCCGGCCCTCGCGGATCGCGGCCACGAACTCGCGGTCCTGCAGCTCGATGCCGTCCAGCGAGACGTCGACGCCGCTGACGTCGATCGGTTCCTCTTCTCCGGTCATCAGATCATCGTAGCGAGCCAGGTAGGTGCCGGTGTCGCCGATGTAGCGGAAGAAGGTGCCCAGCGGGCCGTCGTTGTTGAAGGACAGCGAGAGGGTGCAGATCGCGCCGCTCGCCGCCTGCAACTGGATCGACATGTCCATCGCGATGCCCAGCTCGGGGTGGACCGGGCCCTGCACGGCGTTGGCCCGGACGATCGGCGAGCCGGTCTGGTAGGCGAACAGGTCGACGGTGTGCGCGGCGTGGTGCCACAGCAGGTGGTCGGTCCAACTGCGCTTGTGACCGAGCGCGTTGAGGTTGCTGCGGCGGAAGAAGTAGGTTTGCACGTCCATCTGCTGGACGGCGTACTCGCCCGCCGCGATCCGCCGGCGCACCCACTGGTGGCTCGGGTTGAAGCGCCGGGTGTGCCCGGCCATCGCGACCAGTCCGGTGCGCCCGGCCGCCGCCACGCACGCCTCGGCGTCCGGCAGCGAGGCGGCGACCGGGATCTCCACCTGCACGTGCTTGCCCGCCGCCAGGCATGCCTGCGTCTGCGCGGCGTGCAGCGGCGTCGGGGTGGCCAGGACCACCGCGTCCACGTCGTCCATCGCCAGCACCTCCGCCAGGCTGCCCGCCGACCGGGCGATGCCCTGCTCGGCGGCGAACCTCCGGGCGCTGTCCAGGGAGGAGGAGACCGCGGCGGCCACCTCCACGCCCTCGATCCGGCGCAGCGCGGCGGCGTGCTTGGCGCCGAACGCGCCGCCGCCGGCCAGGGCGATCCGCAGGGGCTGCTGCTTCGTCATGTCAGTTCTCCTCGGCGGGCCGGTGGTGGTTGTTCAGGATCAGGTGGCCGACGGCCGTGTTGGACGCCGGCACGTGGTAGAAGCGGTGCTCGACGTCCACCCTGCCGCCGTCGTCGACGTCGCTCAGCGCGCCGCGCGCGATCAGCCACATCACCAGCTCGATGCCCTCCGAGCCGGCCTCCTCGACGTACTCCAGGTGCGGCACCCGGGCCAGGCCCGCCGGGTCGGCGACCAGCCGGTCCAGGAACGCGTTGTCCCACTCCCGGTTGATCAACCCGGCGCGCGGGCCCTGCAGTTGGTGGCTCATCCCGCCGGTGCCCCACACCTGCACGTCCAGCGGGCGCGGGTAGGACTCGACCGCGCGGCGCAGCGCCCGGCCCAGCTCGAAGCAGCGCGCGCCCGACGGCACCGGGTACTGCACCACGTTGACGTGGAACGGGATCACCTTGCACGGCCACTTCTCCACCTCGCCGAACATCAGCGACAGCGGCACGGTCAGCCCGTGGTCGACCGGCATCTCGTTGGCCAGCGTCAGGTCGAAGTCCTCCCGGATCAGGCAGTGCGCCAGGTGCGCGGCCAGCTCCGGGTCGCCCTCGACGCCCGGCACCGGGCGCGGGCCGTAGCCCTCGTCGGCGGTCGGGTAGGCGGCGCCGGTACCCAGCACGAAGGTCGGGACCAGTGAGAGGTCGAAGGCGCTGGCGTGGTCGTTGTAGACCAGGACCACCACGTCGGGGGTGTGCTCGGCGGCCCACCGCCGGGAGTGCTCGTACCCGGCGAACACCGGCCGCCAGTACGGCTCGTCGGTCTTGCCGTGGTCCATCGCGGCGCCGATCGCCGGGACGTGCGAGGTGAACACGGCGGCCGAGACGGCGGCGTGCTCGGCGGGCGGCGCCTGGTCGGCGTGCGCGGCCTCCAGCACGGCGTGGTCGATCCGGCTGGCCGGGGCGGTGGCCGAGCGGCCGCCGGAGACCATCATGTCCCGGTACTCCTGCTCGGTCATGCCGGTCATCGAGCCCGCCATCTGCTGGAACGAGAAGCCCAGCGTGGCGCCCCACTTGGCGAGGAAGTAGATGTTCCCGCCCTCGCGCACCGCCGCGTTCAGGTCGCGCTCCAGCAGCGCCCGCCTCTGCTCCTCGCGCAGCGGCCAGGCGTCCAGGTAGGCGCGCTCGTCGGCCAGGTAGGCGGCCCGGTTCTCGGCCGTCATCAGCGACATGCAGAACTGGTTGAGGTGGTAGCCGCGGGCGGACTGCTCGGCGTCGAAGATCGTGGTGCCGGGCACCAGCCGGTAGCTGCGGTCGATCGCCATGACACTCAACTCCCTTCGTTCTCGGGCCAGTACAGGCGCACCGGGTTGTCCACCAGCAGCCGCCGGCGCAGTTCGGCGGTCGGCGCGACGTGCGGGAGGAAGTCGACCAGCAGGCCGTCGTCCGGCATGTGGCCCCTCAGGTTGGGGTGCGGCCAGTCGGTGCCCCACAGCACCCGGTCGGGGAACTCCTCGACCACCCGGCGGGCGAACGGCACCACGTCCCGGTAGGCGGCGCGCTCGCCGTCCAGGGCGGGCGGACCGGTCAGCGAGAGCCGCTCCGGGCAGCTGACCTTGCACCAGATGTCGTCCCGGGTCCGCAGGAAGGACAGGAACCCGGCGAACTCCGGCCCGTCCACGTCCTCGGAGACGTCCGGGCGGCCCAGGTGGTCGACCACCAGCGGCACCGGGATCGAGAGGAAGAACTCGCGCAGCTCGGCGAGGTCGGCGGCCTCGAAGTACAGCACCACGTGCCAGCCGAGCGGGGCGATCCGCTCCACCACGTCCCACAGGTCCGCGCGCGGGGTGACGTCCACCAGGCGGCGCACGAAGTTGAACCGCACCCCGCGCACCCCCGCCCCGTGCAGCTCGCGCAGCTCGGCCTCCGACACGCCGGGACGCACCGTCGCCACGCCGCGGGCCCGGCCGCCGGAGCGGCGCAGCGCGTCCACCAGGGCCCGGTTGTCGGCGCCGTGGCAGGTCGCCTGGACGATCACGTTGCGGGCGAAGCCCAGGTGGTCGCGCAGCGCGAACAGCTGCTCGGCGGAGGCGTCGCACGGCGTGTACTTGCGCTCCGGCGCGTACGGGAACGCGGCCGCCGGGCCGAACACGTGGCAGTGCGCGTCCACCGCGCCCGCCGGCAGTTCGAGGGCGGGACGGGCGGGGGAGGGGTGCCAGTCCAGCCACCCCGGGGTCTTCTGCTGGTCCATGGTGATCAGTCCTCGTAGCGCAGGCCGAGCGCGGCCAGCGGGCCGCGCATCGCGTACATGTCCAGGCCGAGTTCGCCCGCGCGCAGCCGCTCGCGCTTGACCGCCTCGTTCGCCTCCCGCTGCGCCGACGCCCCGGCCACCTCGGCGGCCCGCTCGCGCGGCACCACCACCACGCCGTCCGCGTCCGCGAGCACCACGTCCCCCGGCCGCACCAGCGCGTTGGCGCACACCACCGGCACGTTGACCGAGCCCAGGGTGGCCTTCACCGTGCCGCGGGCGTTCACCGCCCGGGAGAACACCGGGAAGTCCATCGCCGCCAGCTCCGCGACGTCCCGCACCCCGCCGTCGATCACCAGGCCCGCGCAGCCCCGGGCCCGCAGCGAGGTCGCCAGCAGCTCGCCGAAGAACCCGTCCTCGCTCTCCGTCGTGCAGGCCGCCACCACCACGTCCCCCGGCCGCACCTGCTCCGCCGCGACGTGCAGCATCCAGTTGTCGCCCGGCTGGAGCAGCACGGTGACCGCCGGGCCGCACAGCCGCGCCGACGGGTACACCGGGCGCAGGTACGGGCGGGTCAGGCCGGTGCGGCCCATCGCCTCGTGGACGGTGGCCGTGCCGAAGGCCGACAGCGCGGCCACCGCGGCCGGATCGGGCCGCTCGACCTTCGTGCGGACGACACCGAGTTCGGTGTGCATGGGTCTCTCCTCCTGGGGGTCGGGGCGGTCGGGGCGGTCAGCGGGCTTCGGGGCGCGCGGCGAGGCGGTCGGTGGCGTCCACGTACCGCCGGGTGTCGTCGAAGTGGTGGCCGGTCAGCGGGTCGACGCCCCGGACGGCGCCGATCATCTCGCTGGCGAACAGCAGCCCCTCGGACGGCACGACCGAGGCCAGCAGGTCGATGCCCGGCCGGTGGTAGACGCAGGTGTCGAAGAAGACGTTGCGGCCCACCAGCTCCTCCGGGGTCGGCCCGCCCAGCGCCTGCGCCAGCCCGCGGAAGCGCCCCCAGTGGTAGGGCACCGCGCCGCCGCCGTGCGGCACCACCAGCCGCAGCGTCGGGAAGTCCGCGAACAGGTCGCCCTGCAGCAGCTGCATGAACGCGGTGGTGTCGGCGTTCAGGTAGTGCGCGCCGGTGGTGTGGAACGCCGGGTTGCAGGACGTCGACACGTGCACCATCGCCGGCACGTCGTACTCCACCAGCGCCTCGTACAGCGGGTACCAGGAGCGGTCGGTCAGCGGCGGCGCCGTCCAACGGCCGCCCGACGGGTCCGGGTTGAGGTTGACCGAGACCGCGCCCAGCTCCTCCACCGCCCGCCGCAGCTCCGGCAGGCAGCTCGCCGGGTCGACGCCCGGCGACTGCGGCAGCATCGCGCCCATCGCGAAGCGCTCCGGGAACAGCGCGCCCACCCGGTGCACCAGGTCGTTGCAGATCCGCGCCCAGGCGGAGGAGACCGCGAAGTCGCCGACGTGGTGCGCCATGAAGCTCGCCCGCGGCGAGAACACCGTCAGGTCGGTGCCGCGCTCGTCCATCAGCCGCAGCTGGTTGGACCCGATCGCCTCCCGCAGGTCGTCGTCGGAGATCCGCAGCTCGGACGGGTCGGGGGCGGCGGCGGGGTCGCCCGCGGCGGCGGTCTGGCGCTCGCGCCAGGCGGCGAGCTGCGGCGGGGCGGTGGTGAAGTGGCCGTGCGCGTCGATGATCACGGGAAGTCTCCTGGAAGTCGGGGATGTCAGGCGGAGGCCGGCCAGCCGGTGTACTGCTCGGCCAGGTACGCGCGGCCCGCGCGGGTGCCCACCACGCTGTCCAGCTCGCCCAACTGGCGGCGCAGCTCGAACGGCGTGGCACCCGGCGCGGTGTGCAGCAGGCGGGTCATCCAGGACGAGAAGTGCTGGGCCCGCCAGATCCGGCGCAGCGCCAGCGGCTGGTAGTCGGACAGCGCCGCCTCGCCCTCGCCGCCCAGCGCCCGCAGCAGCACGCCCGCCAGCACCTTGACGTCGTGCAGCGCCAGGTTCAGCCCGCGCGCGCCGGTCGGCGGCACGGTGTGCGCGGCGTCGCCCGCCAGCAGCAGCGAACCCCAGCGCATCGGCTCCTGCACGAAGGACCGGAAGCGCAGCACCGAGCGCTCCAGGATCGGGCCCTCGACCAGCCGGAAGCCGTCCGGGCCCGCGACCCGGGCCTGCAGGGTCGCCCAGATCCGCCCGTCCGACCAGTCCCCGGTCCGCTCCTCCGGATCGCACTGGAAGTACATCCGCTGGACGCTCTCGGTGCGCCGGCTGATCAGCGCGAACCCGTGCTCCGAGTGCGCGTACACCAACTCCGGTGCGCTGGCCGGGGCCTGGGCCAGCACGCCGAACCAGGCGAACGGGTACTCGGTGCCGTAGCGGGTGCGCAGCGCCTCCGGGACGAGGCCCCGGCAGGTGCTGCGCGAACCGTCCGCGCCGACCACGTAGCGGGCCCGCAGCTCGTGCCGCGTCCCGTCCGCCGCGGTGAAGCGCACCCGGGGGCGGTCGGTGGCCGCGTCCAGCACCTCGGTGCCGCGCACCCCGAAGTGCACCGTCCCGCCGTCGCGCTCGCGGGCGTCGGCCAGGTCGGTGAACACCTCGGTCTGCGGGTACAGCCACACCGAGGCGCCCACCAGCGCCCGGAAGTCGATCCGGTGCGCCCGGCCGCCGAAGCGCAGCTCGGTGCCCCCGTGCTCGTGGCCCTCGCGCAGGATCCGGTCGCTCACCCCGGTCTCCACCAGGTCACGGGCCGCGTCCGCCTCCAGGATGCCCGCCCGGTGGGTGGTGGCGATCTCCTCCCGGGTGCGCAGGTCGACCGCCACCGCCGCCACGCCCGCCCGGCCCAGCCGGTGCGCCAGCATCAGCCCGGCGGGCCCCGCGCCGACCACCGCGACGGGCACTTCGGTGACGGTGTCGACCGGGTCGACGGCGGATTCGGGCATGACGGCTCCAGGGCACGGCGGGGGTGAGGGGTCACGGCACGGACGAGGTCCGGCCCGCCCCGAACGTTGGCAGCCCACCGCCCCGGCCGTCCGCACCCTTTCCGCCTGACGGAAAGGCCCTGCCCCGAGCCGCCCCCGCCGCGCAGACTGCGGTACACCCCCCGGCAGGACCGAGGCCCTGTCCGGCCGATCTTGCCGGGCGCGCGACGCCGGATCATCCCGCCTGGA
>NZ_JBHUWH010000317.1:0-9481 GCF_042670125.1 Kitasatospora sp. NPDC057198
GAAGAAGGCCGGGGCGATCGCCACCATGTTCACCGGGCTGACCGTGGCCAACATCGTCGGCGTGCCGCTGGGCACGTTCGTCGGCCAGCAGGCCGGCTGGCGGGCCACCTTCGCCGCCGTCGCCGCGCTCGGCGTGGTCGGGCTGCTGGGCGTCGCCAAGCTGGTGCCCGACCTGCCCCGGCCGCCGGGGGCGCACCTGCGGCGGGAGCTGGCCGCGTTCAAGAACGTGCAGGTGGTGCTGGCGATGGGCATGACGGTGCTGGGCTTCGGCGGGGTGTTCGCCGCGATCACCTACGTCAAGCCGATGATGACCGGGGTCGCCGGCTTCTCGGAGGGCTCGGTGACCTGGCTGCTGGTGCTGCTCGGGGTGGGCATGTTCCTGGGCAACCTGCTGGGCGGGCGGTTCGCCGACCGCCGGTTGATGCCGATGCTGTTCACCACGCTGGGTGCGCTGGCCGTCGTGCTCGCGCTGTTCACCGTCACCGCCCGCAACGAGGCCACCGCCGCCGTCACCCTGCTGCTGATCGGGGCGCTCGGCTTCGCCACCGTGCCGCCGCTGCAGAAGCGGGTCCTGGACCAGGCGCACGGCGCGCCGACGCTGGCCTCGGCCGTCAACATCGGGGCGTTCAACCTGGGCAACGCGCTGGCCGCGTGGCTCGGCGGCGCCGTGATCGCCGCCGGGTACGGCTACACCGCCCCGAACTGGGTGGGCGCGCTGCTGGCCGCCTCCGCGCTGGTGCTGGCCCTGGTCTCGGCCGCCCTGGAGCGCCGGTCGAAGGCCGCTCCCGCGGTCGTCCGCGTCCCCGTGCTGCACTCCTGAAGATCATCGAACTCCCGTACTGGAGAAGGAACATGAGCACCACCGTCCCCGACGTCACCCTCAACAACGGCGTCGAGATGCCGCAGCTCGGCTTCGGCGTCTTCCAGGTCCCGGACGAGGAGACCACCGCGGCCGTCGCCGCCGCCCTGGAGGCCGGGTACCGCCGCGTCGACACCGCCGCGGTCTACGGCAATGAGCGCGGCGTCGGCAGGGCGCTGGCCGCCTCGGGGCTGCCGCGCGAGGCGCTGTTCGTCACTACCAAGCTGTGGAACGCCGACCAGGGCCACGACGCCGCCCTGCGGGCCTTCGACGCCAGCCTCGACAGGCTCGGCCTGGAGTACGTCGACCTGTACCTGATCCACTGGCCCGCCCCGGCCCGGGGCCGGTACGCCGAGTCCTGGAAGGCCATCGAGCGCCTCGCCGCCGAGGGCCGGATCCGCGCCGCGGGCGTCTCCAACTTCCGGCCCGCGCACCTGACCCGGCTGATCGAGGCGGGCGGACCCGTTCCGGCCGTCAACCAGGTCGAGCTGCATCCCGGCCTCCAGCAGGCCGAACTGCGCACCTTCCACGCCGCGCACGGCATCGCCACCGAGGCGTGGAGCCCGCTCGCCCAGGGCGCCGTGCTGGACGACCCGGCGGTCACCGCGATCGCCGCGCGCACCGGAAAGTCCCCCGCCCAGGTGGTGCTGCGCTGGCACCTGCAGCTCGGCAACCTGGTCATCCCCAAGTCGGTCACCCCGGCCCGGATCCGGCAGAACCTGGACGTCTTCGACTTCGCGCTCACCGACGGGGACATGGCCGCGATCGCCGCCACCGACCGGGGCCTGCGCACCGGCCCGGACCCGGACGCCTTCAACTGACCGGCCGCCGGGCGCCGTTCCCCGCCGCGGTGCGAGGAGGCGGGAGGCGGTCGGCGCGCCCCTGTCGGCGGACCGCGAGCCAGGCGCCGCCCGGACCGCGCCCGCCCGGGCGCCGAGCGACCCGGCCGACCTCCACGCCGAGTACCCGGATGACCGGGACCGGGCCTGACCGGGCGGGAGGACCGGCGGCCGGCGCCCCTTACCCTGGGCGGGTGCGTACACACATAGTCTGGGACTGGAACGGCACCCTGCTGGAGGACATGGCGGCGGTGGTCGGGGCGAGCAACGCCGCCTTCGCGACGGTGGGCGTCGCGCCGATCACGCTGGAGGAGTACCGGGCGCACTACGAGATCCCGATCCCGCGGTTCTACGAGCGGCTGATGGGGCGGCTGCCGACCGCGCAGGAGTGGCTGGTGCTGGACGACGCCTTCGACGCCAAGTACACCGAGCTGTTCCCGAGTTGCGCCCTGACCTCGGGCGTCGAGGAACTGCTGTCGCGGTGGGTCGAGGCCGGGCGCAGCCAGTCCGTGCTGTCGATGTACGGGCACGAGAAGCTCGTCCCGGCGGTGGACGCGTTCGGGATCACCCGGTACTTCACCCGGGTGGACGGGCGGCGCGGGGAGTCCGGCGGCCGCAAGGCCGGACACCTGGCGGTGCACCTGGACGCGCTGGGCGGCGGGATCGACCGCGGGCGGACGGTGCTGATCGGGGACGCCGCGGACGACGCCGAGGCGGCGCTGGCCGCGGGCATCAAGTCGGTGCTGTACACCGGAGGTTCGCACACCCGGGAGAAGCTGGTCCACCTCGGCGTGCCGGTGGTCGACTCGCTCGCGGAGGCCGTCGCGGTGGCGGAGGAACTCGCCGGGTAGGCGTGTCACGCCCGGACGGCGGGGGAGGGCGCGTCCAGGGTGGGAGGGACACAGCCGACAGCCGAACCCCTAGGGAGCACCCCCGCACCATGCCGATCGACGCGGTCACCACCGTCCCCGCCCCCGTCCCCGAGACGCCCCGCGAGTACGCGCCGGGCAGTGCCGAACGGGCCCGGCTGGTGCGGAGAGTGGACGAGCTGGCCGGGCGGCACACCTCGCTGCCGATGGTGATCGGCGGGGAGCGCCGGCTCGGCGGCGGCGAGCGCACCGAGCTGGTGCAGCCGCACCACCACGCGGCGCGGCTCGGCGTGCTGGGCGCGGCCACCGCCGCCGACGTGCGGGCCGCGGTGGACGCGGCGCTGGCGGCCGGGGAGGAGTGGCGGCGGCTGCCGTTCGACGACCGGGCGGCGGTGCTGCTGCGCGCCGCGGACCTGCTGGCCGGGCCGTGGCGGGAGACGCTCGTGGCGGCGACCGTGCTCGGGCAGTCGAAGGCCGTGCGGCAGGCCGAGGCCGACGCGGTGTGCGCGCTGGCCGACCGCTGGCGCTCCGACGCGCACGCCGCCCGGCTGCTGCTGGCCGAGCAGCCGCGCTCCGGGCCCGGCGGGTGGAGCCGGGCCGACCACCGCCCGCTGGAGGGCTTCGTCTGCGCGCTCACCCCGGCCGGCTCCACCGCGGACGCCGGGAGCCTGCCCACCGCGCCCGCGCTGCTGGGCAACACCGTGGTGTGGAAGCCCGCGCCCGCCCAGACGCTGGCCGCGCACCTGACGGTGCTGCTGCTGGAGGAGGCGGGGCTGCCGCCCGGGGTGGTCAACCTGGTCACCGGCGACGGGCAGGCGGTGGGCGAGGTCGCGCTGCGCGACCCGGCGCTGGCCGGGGTGCACTTCGCCGGGTCGACCCCCGTCCTGCAGCGGCTGTGGCGGGAGGTCGGCGCGAACATCGCCCGCTACCGCGGCTACCCGCGGATCGTCGGCACGGGCGGCGGCGGCCGGGACTTCCTGCTCGCCCACCCCTCGGCCGACCCGGCGGCGGTGCGCACCGCGCTGGTCCGCGGCGCCTTCGAGTACCAGGGCCAGGGCCGCTCCGCGCTGTCCCGGGCGTACCTGCCGCGCGAGCTGTGGCGGCGGATCCGGGCCGACCTGCTCGGCGAGGTGGACGAACTCGCCGTCGGCGACGTCACCGACCTGAGCAACTTCATGGGCGCGCTGATCGACCGGCGGGCCTTCGACGCGGCCGTGGACGCGGTCGAGCGGGCGAAGGTCGACCCCGGGGTGCAGCTGCTGGCGGGCGGCCAGTACGACGACGCGATCGGCTGGTTCGTCCGGCCCACGGTGCTGCTCGGCGGCACCGACCGGTACGGCGGCGCCGGGCCGCTGCTGGCCGTGCAGGTGTACGAGGACGCCCGCTGGGAGGAGGCGCTGGAACTGGTCGCCCGGGACGCCCCGGACGGCGGGCCGGCCGGCGGCTCGGTGTTCGGGCGGGAGCGGCGGGCGCTGGCCGGGGCGGTGGAGCGGCTGCGCTTCGCCGCGGGCGACCTGCGGGTCAACGGCGAGCCGTCCGCGGACGGCGGCGCGGACGCGGCCCGCGACCTGCTGCGCTGGACGTCCGCCCGGTCGATCAAGGAGACGTTCACCCCGCCGACCGACTACGTCCACCCGCACATGGAGTGGTCACCCGAATGACGGACACCGAATCGGAAAGGCGTTGGACAAGGTGTCCAGGAAGGTTGGATCTTCCTGCGGGATTGTGCCTCGGTGTCCCCTGACACCTTCGTTTCGTCAGGCTAGGCTGACGACGTCGCCGGTTATCGGTCAGGCAGGCCAAACGTACTGTCGTACCCGGGCGGAACGCGACTCATGCGTGCCTTGAGCGCTTTTCACCCCTCGCGTGCGGGAGGATTGCCGACGGGGCCCGGCGGTGCACCCACAGTCATCACCGAGTCACGCAACGGCGCGCGACAGGAGCCAAACAGCCATGCAGACCAAGCTGGACGCAGCCAAGGCCGACCTGCTCAGGAAAGCAGCAGCAGCCGCTGAGAACAGCCAGGTGGGGGGAGCGGCGCCGGGGGAGGGCCTGAGCAACGGTGCTCTGGCCGCTTACCTGCACCACTACTACCTCCACACCGCCCCCGAGGACGTCATCAACCGGGACCCGGTGGACGTGTACGGGGCCGCGGCCTCCCACTACCGGCTGGGCCTGAAGCGCCCGCAGGGCACCGCCGAGGTCCGGGTGCACACCCCGACCGTCGAGGAGAACGGCTGGTCCTGCGGCCACACCGTGGTCGAGGTCGTCACCGACGACATGCCCTTCCTGGTCGACTCGGTCACCAACGAGCTGACCCGCCTGGACCGCGCCATCCACCTGGTCGTCCACCCGCAGCTCGCCGTGCGCCGCGACATCACCGGCAAGCTGCTGGAGATCCTCGACACCGACGCGTGCAACCGCGCCCAGGCCGCCGGCACCGAGTGGCCCGCCGACGCCGTGGTCGAGTCCTGGATGCACATCGAGATCGACCGCGAGACCGACCGCGAGGACCTGCGCACCCTGGAGGCGGGCCTGCGCCGGGTGCTGGGCGACGTCCGCGAGGTCGTCGAGGACTGGTCGAAGATGCGCGACTCCGCGCTCCGGCTGGCCGACGAACTCGCCGAGGAGCCCCCCGCGCACCTGCCCGAGCAGGAGGTCGGCGAAGCCTGGGAGCTGATGCGCTGGCTCGCCGACGACCACTTCACCTTCCTCGGCTACCGCGAGTACGACCTGGTCGAGCACGAGGGCGAGGAGGTGCTCAAGGCGGTCGCCGGCACCGGCCTGGGCATCCTGCGTGCCGACCCGCTCAGCCACGACACCGACCACCACCCGGTCTCCGAGGCGTTCGGGCGGCTGTCCGCCCCCGTCCGCGCCAAGGCGCACGAGAAGAAGCTGCTGGTCCTCACCAAGGCCAACAGCCGCGCCACCGTGCACCGCACCGCGTACCTCGACTACGTCGGCGTGAAGAAGTTCAACGCGGCCGGCGAGCCGGTCGGCGAGCGCCGCTTCCTCGGCCTGTTCTCCTCCGCCGCGTACACCGAGTCCGTCACCCGGATCCCGGTGGTGCGCCGCAAGGTGCAGGAGGTCATGAACGGGGCGGGCTTCTCCGGCGACAGCCACGACGGGCGCGACCTGCTCCAGATCATGGAGACCTTCCCGCGCGACGAGATGTTCCAGACCGCCGCTGCCGAGCTCCAGTCGATCGCCACCAGCGTCCTGTACCTCCAGGAGCGCCGCCGGCTGCGGCTGTTCCTGCGCCAGGACGAGTACGGCCGCTACTACTCGGCGTACGTCTACCTGCCGCGCGACCGCTACACCACCCGGATCCGGCTCGCCCTCACCGACATCCTGAAGACCGAGCTGAGCGGCGACACCATCGACTACACGGTGTACGCCACCGAGTCGGTGCTCACCCGCCTGCACTTCGTCGTCCGGGTCGCCCCCGGCGCCGAGCTGCCGCAGCTGTCCGACTCCGACATCGAGCGGATCGAGAACCGGCTCGCCGAGGCCGCCCGGTTCTGGATGGACGGCTTCAACGACCAGCTGCAGAGCGAGTTCGGCGAGGAGCGCGCCGCCGAGCTCTCGCACAAGTACGCCACCGCCTTCCCCGACGGCTACCGCGCCGACTTCCCGCCGCGCACCGCCGTCGCCGACCTCAAGCAGATCGAGTCGCTCAGCGGCGAGGGCGACTTCCGGCTCAACCTGTACCAGCCGGTCGGCGCGAGCGACGACGAGCGCCGCTTCAAGATCTACCGGGTCGGCGGCCCGATCTCGCTCACCGAGGTCCTCCCCGTCCTGCAGCGCCTGGGCGTCGAGGTCCTCGACGAGCACCCGTACGCGCTGCGCCGCACCGACGGCACCACCGCCTGGGTGGTCGACTTCGGCCTCAAGCTCCGCGAGGGCACCGACCTCACCGAGGACGACCGCGAGCGCTTCCAGGACACCTTCTCCGCCACCTGGTGCGGCGAGGCCGAGAACGACGGCTTCAACGAGCTCGTCCTCACCGCCAAGCTGAGCTGGCGGCAGGCCGTGGTGCTGCGCGCCTACGCCAAGTACCTGCGGCAGGCCGGCTCCACGTTCTCCCAGGACTACATGGAGGACGCGCTCCGCAACAACACCCACACCACCCGGCTGCTGGTCAACCTGTTCGAGGCCCGGCTCTCGCCCAGCCACCGGTCCGGCAGCGAGGAGCTCACCGAGGGCATCCTGGAGGAGCTCGCGGGCGCCCTCGACGAGGTCGTCTCGCTGGACGAGGACCGCATCCTGCGCTCCTTCCTGCACCTGATCAAGGCCACCCTGCGGACCAACTTCTTCCAGCACGACGGCGAGGGCCGCTGGCACTCCTACGTGTCGATGAAGTTCGACCCCAAGGCCATCCCCGACCTGCCCGCGCCGCGCCCCGCCTTCGAGATCTGGGTGTACTCGCCCAGCGTCGAGGGCGTCCACCTGCGCTTCGGCAAGGTCGCCCGCGGCGGCCTGCGCTGGTCCGACCGGCGCGAGGACTTCCGCACCGAGATCCTCGGCCTGGTCAAGGCCCAGATGGTCAAGAACACCGTCATCGTGCCGGTCGGCGCCAAGGGCGGCTTCGTCGCCAAGCAGCTGCCCGACCCGTCGGTGGACCGCGACGCCTGGCTCGCCGAGGGCATCGCCTCCTACAAGACCTTCATCTCCGCGCTGCTCGACATCACCGACAACCTGGTGGCCGGCGAGGTCGTGCACCCCCTCGACGTGGTGCGCCACGACGAGGACGACACCTACCTGGTGGTCGCCGCGGACAAGGGCACCGCGACCTTCTCCGACATCGCCAACGGCGTCGCCGAGCAGTACGGCTTCTGGCTCGGCGACGCGTTCGCCTCCGGCGGCTCGGCGGGCTACGACCACAAGGGCATGGGCATCACCGCCCGCGGCGCCTGGGAGTCCGTCAAGCGCAACTTCCGCGAACTCGGCGTCGACACCCAGACCGAGGACTTCACCGTCATCGGCATCGGCGACATGTCCGGCGACGTGTTCGGCAACGGCATGCTGCTCTCCGAGCACATCAGGCTGGTCGCCGCCTTCGACCACCGGCACATCTTCCTCGACCCGAACCCGGACGCCGCGGTCTCCTTCGCCGAGCGCCGCCGGCTGTTCGACCTGCCGCGCAGCTCCTGGGACGACTACGACAAGTCGCTGATCTCGGCCGGCGGCGGCGTCTACCCGCGCTCCGCCAAGTCCATCCAGCTCTCCGCGCAGATCCGCGAGCGGCTCGGCACCGACGCCGCCAAGCTCACCCCCGCCGAGCTGATGAAGGCCATCCTGCAGGCCCCCGTCGACCTGTTCTGGAACGGCGGCATCGGCACCTACGTCAAGTCCTCCGCCGAGACCAACGCCGAGGTCGGCGACAAGGCCAACGACGCGATCCGGGTCAACGGCGGCGACGTCCGGGCCCGGGTGATCGGCGAGGGCGGCAACCTCGGCTGCACCCAGCTCGGCCGGATCGAGTTCGCCTCCAGCGGCGGCCCGGAAGGCGCCGGCGGCTGGATCGACACCGACGCCATCGACAACTCGGCCGGCGTCGACACCTCCGACCACGAGGTGAACATCAAGATCCTGCTCAACCAGGTCGTCGCCGACGGCGACCTGACGGTCAAGCAGCGCAACGCCCTGCTCGCCGAGATGACCGACGAGGTCGGCCACCTGGTGCTGCGCAACAACTACGCGCAGAACGTCGTCCTGGCCAACGCCGTCGCCCAGGCCGCCAGCATGGTCAACGTGCACTCCCGCATGATCAACCGGCTGGAGGCCAACGGACAGCTCGACCGGGCGCTGGAGTACCTGCCCACCGAGAAGCAGATCCGCGACCGCCAGCAGGCCGGCCGCGGCCTGTCCCAGCCCGAGCTGTCGGTGCTGCTCGCCTACACCAAGATCACCCTGGCCGACGAGCTGCTCGCCACCGACCTGCCCGACGACCCGTACTTCCGGGACGTGCTGCACGCGTACTTCCCCAGCGCGCTGCGGGCCCGGTTCGCCGAGCAGATCGACCACCACCCGCTGCGCCGCGAGATCATCACCACCCTGATCGTCAACGACACGATCAACCGCGGCGGCTGCACCTTCGCGTTCCGGCTCCGCGAGGAGACCGGCGCGACCATGGAGGAGATCGCCCGCACCCACGCCGCGGCCCGCGCGGTCTTCGGCCTGGAGCAGATCTGGGACCAGGTCGAACGCCTCGACAACAAGGTCGCCGCCGGCGTCCAGACCAAGATGCGGCTGCACGCCCGCCGCCTGGTCGAGCGCGCCACCCGGTGGATGCTCAACAACCGGCAGCCGCTCGACATCGCCGACACCATCGCGTTCTTCCACGACCGGGTCAACCAGGTCTGGGACGCGCTGCCCAAGCCGCTCACCGGAGAGGACCTCGCCTGGTTCGAGTCCGTCCACCGGGAGCTGTCCGCGGCCGGCGTCCCCGACGAGCTCGCCACCCGGATCGCCGGACTGTCCTCCGCGTTCCCGACCCTCGACATCGTCGGCGTCGCGGACCGCTCGGACACCGACGTGATGGAGGTCGCCGAGCTGTACTACGACCTCGGCGACCGGCTCCAGATCAGCCACCTGCTCGACCGGGTCATCGACCTGCCGCGCACCGACCGGTGGTCCTCGATGGCCCGCGCCGCGATCCGCGAGGACCTGTTCGCCGCGCACGCCGCCCTCACCGCGGACGTGCTCGCCGCCGGGCCCGCCGGATCCAGCCCCGAGGAGCGCTACTCGGCCTGGGCCGAGCTCAACGGCACCCTGCTCAGCCGGGCCCGCACCACGCTCGACGACATAAGGGGTTCCGACAACTACGAGCTGTCCAGCCTCTCCGTCGCGATGCGGGTGATCCGCACCCTGCTGCGCAACGGCCGCTGAGGCGGGGACGGTCCGGCCGGGGG
>NZ_JBHUWH010000318.1:0-9450 GCF_042670125.1 Kitasatospora sp. NPDC057198
CTCCTAATCTTGGCCACCACTGACAGTGGGCCAGGCCCCGCCGCCAGGACACCGGGTGTGCGTCCTCCCCGGTGCCGAGGTCCGGTAGTGCCGTGTTCCGAGAGGGAGTTCCGTGATGGTTCCGAGAATCCGCAGCCGTTCCGCGGCGCCCCCGGTCATCGCTCTTTGCGGCAGGTGCGTCCCCGCGCAGTAACCGCGGCGGATCACCATGATCGGGTTCCGCGCCTCCTCTTCCCTTTCCCGGAGGCACTGTGATCTTCCGTCCGATCGTCCCGCAGGAAATCAACACCGTACTGGCCCAGGTGCGGCCCGATCCGTCCACTGCCGTCTCGGCGGACATGGTCCGAGCACGCCTGGCCGACGGCGAGTACCGGCTCAACTGGATCTGGGTGGCAGAACCCTGCCCCGGCCGGGCACCGCTGGCGGTCGCCATCTGGTGGGGCAGTCCGGCCGAGGCCCGTCCGAGCAGTCTGGACGCCCTGTTCGCCCGGTCCGATCCCCTGTGGTCGTTCGCCGCGCCGCGCCGGCGAACGCCCTCGGTCCCCGAGCCGATCACCGACCCGCGCAGCGCGGTCGCCGCCGCCCTGCTCGTCGCCGCCCACCGGGTGTTCGCCGCCGACGGTTTGGCCCCGCCACCCGACTACCACCTCCTCCTGCCGTCCGGTTGGCGCGACCGGCCGGAGGTCGCCGCATCGGTCGCATGGCGACGCAGGGCGGCCGAGGCCGCCGGCCTGCGCCTCAGCGTCGAACGGCTCCGTTTCGAACGGTCGACGGGGCGCCCCGTCCCTTCCTTTTCCGACCGGCTGCTCTTCACCCCGGAACCCGACGACGAGGTGTTCGTGGACCTCTTCCGTCGTTCACTGCTGAAGACTCTGGACACCCTCTCCATCCGGCAGGTGCTGCGCACCGGCACGGCGGTTCACGCCAGGAGCGAAATCGCCTTCTACCGCCGGGAAATGCGCGGCCGACGCTCCTGGTGGCGAATAGCGCGGACAGCGGCGGGGCAGGTGGTCGGATTCGTCATCCCCTCCCACAACTCCGTCGTCCCGATGGTGGGGTACCTCGGGGTTCTGCCCGAGTTCCGGGGCCGGGGCTACGCCGCGGAACTCCTCGCCGAAGCGACCCGGATCCTGGCCGCCGAAACCCCTTCCGAGGTGGTCCGGGCGGAAACCAACCTCACCAACCACCCCATGGTCGCCGCCCTGGAGCTGGTCGGTTATCGCGACCGCATCCGCCGACTGGTCTTCTCCGCCGCCTGACCGACCGCCCCGGTCGTCCCACTGCCGACGGGCACCGTACAACGTCCGCTGCCCTGCCTCCGAGAGGAGAACCTCCCATCAGGTACGACTTCCAGCACAGCACTCCGCCGGCCCGCCGGCTCGGCTCAACCGAGCGAGAACGCTCCGTTCGGGGGCGGGGGCGAGTCCTCGGCCGTCGCATCCGTGACCGGCTCTGCCGCCTGCTCCGGCGTGTCCGTCAGTCGGGCGGGGAACGGGTCGGAGGCGAGCAACCGGGCCATCTCGCCGGTGGGGAGCGGCTCGTCGGAGCCGATCAGCAGCACGTTCCCGTAGCGCCGGCCCCGCAGCACCGCAGGCTCGGCGACCAGGCAGACATGGGCGAAAACGGCCGCGACCGTGGCGCTCTGGGCCCTGGCGAACGCGAGCGGCGGCCCGTCCGCCAGGTTCGCCGCGTAACAGCCTCCGGGCCGGATCGCGGCAGCGGCCGACCGCACGAACTCGACACTGGTGAGGTGCGCCGGTGTTCTCGAGCCCCGGAAGACATCGGCCACCAGTACGTCGACGCTGGCGGGTGCCACGGATTCGAGCGCCGCCCTGGCATCTCCGACCGTCACCTCGATACCGGACGGCCAGGGAAGGTGCTCGGCGATGAATTCGATCAGCTGGCCGTCCAGTTCGACCACCTGCTGTCGCGAACCGGGGCGGGTCTCCGCCAGGTAGCGGGGCAGGGTGAGCGCGCCACCGCCCAGGTGCAGCACGTCCAACGGTTCACCGGGGGCAGCGGCGACGTCCAGCAGGTGCGCGATCCGCTGCACGTACTCGAACTCGAGGTGCGTCGGGTCCTGGAGGTCGACGTACGACTGCGGAGTTCCGTCGAGGGTGAGCAGCCAGCCGCCGTCGAGGTCGATGTCGGGCATCAGCTTCGCAGTGCCCAGCGCCACCTCGCGCTCCACCGGTCGCGGATCCGCCCCGCCAGCGGGCCCGCTGCTCATCGGACCGGCCTCCGGAGGGTGACGGGGCGAAGAACGGTCGACGAGGGGAGAGCCATGCGGGCAGCTTAGGCCCCACCAGGGCGGTCCTCCCAAACGGAGGCGGCTACCGACCGGTATGGTCGCTGGGGTGGTACCGCCCGGGGTGGTCCCGGGCGGCGCGACGGAGCGGGAAGTGGATGTGGCTGGCGTGGAATTCCGTGAAGACATCCTGGGAGCCCCGTACGAGGCGGCGGAGCTTCCGCTGCTCCCGGACGAGGAGGGGGAGGTCAGCGCCACCCTGGTCCGCCGACTGGTCGGAGGATCCCGTCAGGCGGTGCTGTACCTGCACGGTTACAACGACTACTTCTTCCAGACCCACCTGGCGGACCACTTCACGGCCAGCGGCTTCTCCTTCTACGCGCTGGACCTCCGCAAGTACGGCAGGTCGCTCCGCCCGCACCACTCACCCAACTTCGTGAAGGACCTCCTCGCGTACGACGAGGAGTTGGACGAGGCGGTCCGGATCATCCGGGAACTGGACGGCCACACCCGGCTCCTGGTGAACGGACACTCGACGGGCGGGCTGGTCGCGGCCCTGTGGGCGGCCCGCCGGGCGGGCCGCGGACTGGTCGACGGCCTTTTCCTCAACAGCCCGTTCCTTTCGATGCCCGCCGCTCCGGCCGTACGGACCTTCGGCGCCCCCGCGCTCGACGTCATCGGGCGGGCAAGGCCCACGCGGAAGCTTCCGGCGCCGCTCAACCCGCACTACGTGCACAGCCTTCACCGCAGCCACCGCGGCAGTTGGGAGTTCGACCTCGCCCTGAAGCCCGCCGAGGGCTTCCCGATGTTCGCCGGCTGGCTGGCGGCGATCCAGCGCGGCCACCGGCAGGTGCGCCGCGGGCTCTCGATCGACTGTCCGGTCCTGCTGATGGCTTCGACCGCCTCCACCGTCACCAGCCGGTGGGACCCGGCGCTGATGCACACCGACGCGGTGCTCCGCGCCGACGACATCGCCGCGTTCGCACCACGCCTCGGCCGGCATGTCACCACCGTCCGGATCCGGGGCGGGGTGCACGATCTGGTCCTGTCCGCCGATCCGGTCCGGGCCGAGGTGTTCACCGAGTTGGACCGCTGGATGACCGCGTACTTCCCCACCCCCTGACCGTACGACCCGAAGCGGAGGCAGGACCGGGGCAACGGCAGCGGACTCGGTCCTGAGGCTGAGCGTCCGGCGTCCGTGTCCGCAGGTGCTCAGGATTCGGTTCGGTGGCGCTTCCGGCGGCCGCCCGGCTGCCCCGGGCCGCCCGTTTCCCCGCGGAGGACGGACACCACGCCGAGGCCGGCAGCACTGACCGGCACGGCGAGCAGGGCCCCGATGATTCCGGCGATCCCGGACCCGGCCACCACCGCGATCATGATGGTGGCCGGGTGGAGTTCGACCGTCCGGCTCTGGATGAGGGGCTGCAGGATGTTCCCCTCGATCATCTGTACCGCCAGCACCACCCCGAGGGCCCACAGCGCGGTGCCCAGCCCGCCGTTCGCCAAGGCCACGAGGACGGCCACCGTCCCCGAGAGGAAGGCCCCCACGAAAGGGATGTAGGCCCCCATGAAGACGAGCGCGCCGAGCCCGGCCGCGCCCGGGACGCCCAGGAACAGCAGACCGATGGAGATGAAGGTGGCGTCGATCAGTGCGATCAGGGTGGTGCCCCGCATGAAGCCGGCCATGGCGGTGAACGCCTGCTGACCGCAGGCGATGACCGTCTCGGCGTGTCGGCCGGGGATCAGTTCGTGCATCGCGTCACCGAACCGGTGGCCGTCCCGCAGGAAGAAGAAGACCAGTGCGAGGGAGAGCACTCCGCCGGTCAGCAGTTGGGTGACCAGCCCGAGTCCGGACAGGACGCCGTTGGCGAGCGAGTCCACCAGGGTGCTCCCGGAGCCGGAACTCTGCTTGAGCGCGTACTGGACCTTGTCGCCGAACGGGCCCAGCCAGGAGGCGATGCGGTCGCCCGCCTGCTGAAGCCCTGAGGCAATCTGCGGTGCGCTGTTCACCAGGGAGTTGACCAGCAGCGCGATCCCGCCGGTGACCGCGAGCACCAGGATCGCGCAGGTCAGTCCGGCCGCCACGCCCCGTTTGACGCCACGGCGCACCAGCCAGGGCATCACCGGGTAGAGCAGGGCCGTCGCCAACAGCGCGACCAGCATCGGAATCGTCGCGGCCCGCAGTTCCACCACTACGAAGACCGCGAAGGCCGCCACGGTGATGAAGAGGATCACCGCCGCGGACCAGGCAGCAGTCGACCGAATCGTCGCAGGAAGCATCTGGAACGGTCGCCGGTCGTCCGGACGGGCCACGCCCGGGACGACCGCCGAGACCGCTCCGGACGCTCCACCGTCTCCCGAGGAGGGATTCCCCCGTGTTGCCGTTCTCCCCGCCGCCCCGCTCGAGGCACCGCCGCGCCCCGCAGGATCGCCCACGCGACGACCGACGACCGGTGCCTGCGGCTCCGCCTGCGGGTGATCCCCGCCGTCCGGGGCGTCCGGCCTCTCTCCTCCCCGCTGCCCTCGGCCTTCTTCGCCGCTGCCTCCGGCATCTGAACGCGTCGACGGATCCGGACGGTCACCGGGGTCCTGCGGGTTCGGGGAGCCCTCTGCCGTCACCGCCACCTCCGCAGCCAACACACCGTCATGATCGTCTTATTTCAACAGACAACGGTCATGCCGATGGGCAGGAGCCGACGGCGTGGCGCACTTCCCTGGCCGATCGCCCCTCGTCGGACGAGGCGACGGCCCGGCTCGCCGGCAGCGCCCGCCGGCTCCCCCGCTCCGACGTCGGAGGCGCTTCCTGCGAGGAGTCAGGCCCGGTACTGGTCGATCGTCCGGCGCAGCAGTGCGATCCGGTTGGAGGTGAGCGAGTCGACCCCGAGGGCGAGCAGCCGCCGCATGGTGCGGCGCAAGTCGACGGTCCAGGTCGCCAGGCCCATCCCGGCGTCGTGCACGGAAGCCACCAGCCGTTCGTCGACCAGGCCGAAGGGCGGATTGAGGAAGCTGGGGCGCAGCTCGGCGAGCAGCCGCTGCTTGGGCAGTTGGAGGCGGTTCCAGGTCAGGGAGATCTCCGCTTCGGGCGCCAGTTCGCGCACCGCGAGCATGGCCGCGACCGGTCCGCAGAAGGCGACCCGGTCCTGCAGTCCGAGCTCGCTGACGGTCCGCCAGGTGGCGGCGGCCGGGCCGTCCTCGTCAAGGTCGATCATCAGGCGTGCACCGCCCGCGGCGGCGACAGCCCGGAGAGCCTCGTCGAGAGTGGGGATCCGGAGCCCGGGAGCGGCCACTTCCTCCAGTTCCTCGAGTGTCACGCGGTCGATCCGGCGCGGGTCGTTCCACAACCGTTCGAGGGTCTGGTCGTGCAACAGCACGGGCACCCTGTCCCGGGTGAGCCGCACGTCGACCTCGACGTCGTCGGCTCCGGCGGTGAGGGCCGCGCTGACCGCCGGCAGGGTGTTCTCGCGGTGCAGGTACGGGTCACCACGGTGGGCGACGGCGCGCACGCGGCTCTTCAACGGGGTCTTCCTCTCGCACGGTCGGAATGCTCACGGCGCTGGCCGCTCCACCACCGGTCGGCCGCGGACCTCCGCATCCTAGGCGGCGTCAGCTCGCGCCCGGCGCCCGGCTGCCACTACCGGCCGAACAGCAGGTCGGCGAAGCCGACATCGGCACGGGGGCCGGCGTGGGACAGCGCGGCAGGGTCCGGAACAGGACGGCGAGGCAGTCCGTCCGGCCCTGCCCGGTCTCAACGCCGCTCGACCACGACGTTGGTCGATTTGATCACCGCGGTGGCGGGCGCCCCGGGCACGAGGCCGAGCTCCTCGGCGGAGTCGCGGCTGATCAGGGAGACCACCCGGAACGGGCCGGCCTGGATCTCCACCTGCGCGGCGACGTCTCCCAGGACGACAGCGGTCACGATCCCGGGAAAGCGGTTCCGGGCCGAGGACCGCCCTTCCACCTCGCCGTTCTCCGGCCTGGCCAGCTCCCGGGCGAAGGCCGCGAGTTCCGCCCCGGCGATGATCCGGTGGCCGTGTTCGTCGCGCATCGCCGGCAGTCGGCCCGCGTCCACCCATCGCCGCATGGTGTCGGCGCTCACCCCGAGCATCGAGGCAGCCTCGCCGATGCGGTACGGGTGGACGGGCCGGTCGGACGTGACCATCGATGCGGCTCCCGGGCGATTCGAGGAAGGATTGGCGGACCCCGCCATCCTGCCGTACCGACAGCCCACCCCACGCACATCCCGCCATCACCACCCGGCCAGTGACCACCCGGCCAGTAGCCGTCCGACCAGTAGCCGTCCGGACAGTGCGTATCCGGGCGACAGCCGCCCACCCCGGCGGCAGGCCGCCCGCGCAGCGGAACGGACCGCGTACCGGCCCGGCATCCCACCCGGCAGCGGGGCGGCTGCGGCGCAGCATCACCCCGGCCGGGAGCGGAACCGCGGGTCGGTGCAGCCGACCGGGCGTCAGCCGGGTCTGCCGGTGTGGTGCGCGGCGGGCCGTGGGTCCGCGTCCTGGGGTCAGTCCCCGCCGAACAGCTCCCGCCGCACCGCGTCCCCGGCGATCAGCACCGCCCCGGCCAGCACGGCGCCGCCGCCCGCGGTGCCGGCCCGGACCTCGGTGGCGAGCGGGGAGAGTCGGGTGAGGTGGTGCTCCACCCTGCCGGCCAGTTCCGGACCGCCGGCCTGTCCGATCTCGCCGCCCAGCACCAGGCATCCCGGGTCGAGTACGACGCAGATCGCGGAGGCTCCGACCGCGATCCGCTGTGCCAGCTCGTCCAGGAAGCCGTCGGCACCGTCCTCGACGGCCTGTCGCACGACGGCCGCGGCGGCGGGTTCCCGGTCCTCGACCCGGACGCCGGCCTCGTCCTCCGCAGCCACGTCCTCACCCTCGCCGGGTTCCGCCGTGAGCCCGTGGCGGGCGGCGAGTGCGCAGATCGCGGCGCTCGACACCATGGAGTGGAACCCGGCGTCGCACTTCGTGGATTCGGGCAGCCCGACGGTCCCGGGTACGGGCAGGAAGCCGATCTCGCCGGTGCCGCCGGAGGCCCCGCGGCGCAGGCGGTCGTCCAGCACCACGGAGGCGCCGACGCCGTACCCGAGCCAGATCAGCGCGAAGTCCCGCCTGCCCCGGGCCGCGCCGAGACGGTGCTCGGCGATCCCGGCCAGGTTGACCTCGTTCTCCAGGATCACCTCCATCCCGGGGCGGGAGCGCAGTGCGGTGAGCAGCTTGGTGTGCCACTCGGGCAGCTTGCCGGAGTTGTTGAGCATGCCCGTCGCGGGGTCGACCAGTCCGGGGGCGCCGACGGCCACGGTGTGCAGTTCCCGCGCCCCGACTTCGGCCGCGGTGGCGAGCAGTGTCTCGACGGTGCGCTCCACCAGCAGGTCGCCGTCGATCGCCCCGTTCACCGTCCCGCTCGCCGGCCCGGCGTCCGCGCCACCGCCTGCTCGCTCCGCAGCTCCCGTGCCCTCCGCGGCTGCCGCACCGCTCGCGCCCTCCCGGCCGGGTGCGGAGGCGAAGGCGGCGATGGTGGCGGTACCGAGGGTCCGGCCGGTCAGGTCGGCGACCACCAGGCTGACGCCGCTGGAGCGGATGTCGATCCCGGCGAGGTGGGCGCGGTCGGCGACCAGTCCGTACAGGCGGGCGTTGGGGCCCCGGCGCAGCGCGGCGCTCTCTCCGGCGTGGGCGACCAGGCCGCTGCGCTGGAGTCGTTCGAGCAGGTCGGCGACGGTGGGCCGGGAGAGCCCGGTCAGCGTGCGCAGGTCGGACGCGGTGAGTGGGCCCCGTTCGAGCAGCAGGTCGAGGGCGAGCCGGTCGTTGATGGCCCGGGCGGTGCTCGGCGTGGCAGTACGAGCGGTCGTCATGAGCCTGCATCCTTCCAGAGGTTTCTATCAGGCAGGGTCCCTGATAGTTTATTGCCATCCGACCGACCCAAGGGGGAGCCCATCATGGGCGAGACTCTCAAGGACGTCCAGCGCGCAAGGGTGAGCGTGGCGCTGGTCTTCGCCGTTCACGGTGCCGTCACCGGCACCTTCGTCACCCGCATTCCGTGGATCAAGGACCACCTCCACCTGAGCCCCGGCCAACTGGGCCTGGCCCTGGTGTTCCCGGCGATCGGCGCGTCGACGGCGATGCCGCTGGCGGGCCGGATCGTGCACCGCCTGGGTGCCCGGACGGCGTTGCGGGGCTTGCTGACGCTGTGGTGCCTGTCCCTGGCGCTGCCCGCGTTCTCCCCCCACCTGGTGGTGTTCTGCCTGGCCCTGTTCCTCTACGGCGCGACGGCCGGCATGTCCGATGTCGCGATGAACGCGCAGGGCGTCGAGGTCGAGAAGCGGCTCGGGCGGTCGATCATGTCCGGTCTGCACGGCATGTGGAGCGTCGGGAGTCTGGTCGCCTCGGCCTTCGGCGTGCTGGCGGCCCATCTGCACGTCGACGCCCGCGTCCAGTACGCGGTGACCGCCGCGATCCTGGTGGTGCTCGCACAGGTGGTCACCCGCGGGGTGCTGGACGTCCGACCGACCGCGAACGAGGAGGCTCCGCCGCGTTTCGCCCTGCCGCCGAAGGAAGCACTGGTCATCGGCCTGGTCGGGTTCTGCGCGGTGTTCGCCGAGGGCGCGTCGATGGACTGGAGCGGGGTCTACCTCAAGGACGTCACCGGCGCCTCCTCCTCCATCGCCGCCGCCTGCTTCACCGCCTTCGCCGCCACCATGGCGGCGGCCCGCCTGGCCGGTGACGCGGTCGTCCGCAGGCTCGGTCCGGTGCGTGCCGTCCGACTGAGCGGCGTGGTCGCCGCCGGCGGCGGCCTGCTGGTGGTGTTCGCGAGCACCCCGTACCTGGCCATCCCGGGCTTCGCGCTGATCGGCATCGGCATCGCCGTGGTCGTTCCGCTGGCGTTCGCCGCCGCGGGCCGGGCGGGCAACAACCCCAGCCAGTCCATCGCCGGTGTCGCCACCATCACCTACACCTCGGGCCTGGTCGCTCCGGCCGTGGTCGGCGGCATCGCGCAGGCCAGTTCGCTGACCGTCTCCTTCATCGCGGTCACCCTGCTGGCCGCCGCACTGATCCCCTCCGCGACGGCGATGCGGCACCGCGAGCCGGCCGACTCCCCCGTCGCGACCTCCGGCTCCTTGGAGCCGATCCACTGACGGACGACCGGACAATGGGCGGACGGACGTCCGTCGAGGGGCGCGGAAGATCCACTTC
>NZ_JBHUWH010000319.1:0-9396 GCF_042670125.1 Kitasatospora sp. NPDC057198
GCCCGGAGCGGGCGGATCCCGGGTCACTCCTGCCGCGGGGCCGTTCAGGCGGGTTCGACGCAGAAGACGGCCGCCCGGACCTGCTCGGCGGTCGGCGTGCCGGTGAGGCCGTGCACCCGGATGGTGGTGCGCTCGCCGGGCAGCAGGGTGGTCAGGCCGCGGTCGGCGGCGGCGGCCGGGTCGATCCGGTCGGCCTGCAGCAGCAGGTCGCGGACCAGGGTGCGGGCGGTGACGACCACGTCGAGGGCGCCGTCCCCGGTCTCCTCGACGGTGAGCTCGAACTCCGGGGCCGGGTAGGCGAACGCCTTGTCGGGGACGGGGAAGTGCACGGCGCGCAGGCCGTCCGCGTCGGCGACCAGGTACTCCTTGCCGGAGCCGTCGGCGGGCAGCAGCCCGGCGGGGACGGGCAGCTGGTGGACGGCGCGGGCGTCGGCGGTGAGCTCGGCGGTGGTCTCGGCGAGCACGTTGCCGTCGGCGTCCAGGCGGCGCAGGCGCAGTGCGGTGGTCCAGGGCTCGGCGGACTGGTTGACCAGGGCGATCCGGGGGGCGCCGTCGCGGTCGGCGGGCTGCAGGGTGAGCAGCCGGTCGGCGTACAGGCGGCGCAGTTCGTGGTGGAGCGGCTTGAGCCGGCCGTCGCCGTCGATCGCGGCCCAGGAGGAGACCGGCCAGCAGTCGTTGATCTGCCAGACGACGGTGCCGGCGCAGTGCGGCCAGTGCGAGCGCCAGTGTTCGATGCCGGTGGCGATCGCGCGGGCCTGGATCAGCTGGGTGAGGTAGTGCCAGCGGTCGAAGTCGGCTGCAGCGGTGGGCAGTTCGAAGTGGCGGGCGACGCCGCGGTTGAGCTTGCCGTTGCCGTCCTCGGCCTTCTGGTGGTGCAGCATGCCGGGCGAGTCGGCGGCGAGGTCCTCGGTGGGCAGGGCGCGGCGCAGGGTGGCGTACGCGGGCGGGGCCTGCCAGCCGAACTCGGAGACGAAGCGCGGGGCGCTGGCGCGGTACTCGGCGAAGTCCTGCCGGTTCCACACCTCCCAGGAGTGGTGGGTGCCGTGGTCGGTGTCGTTGGGGTGGTGGTCCCAGCTGCCGGACCAGGGGCTGCCGGCGGTGTAGGGGCGGGTGGGGTCGAGTTCGGCGACGATCCGGGGCAGCAGGCCGAGGTAGTAGCCCTCGCCCCAGGAGTCGCCCTTGAGTTCGTCCTCCCAGCCCCAGTCGCGGAAGCCCCAGAGGTTCTCGTTGTTGCCGTTCCACAGCACCAGCGAGGGGTGCGGCATCAGGCGCACGACGTTGTCGCGGGCCTCGGCCTCGATCTCGCCGCGCAGCGGCTGCTCCTCGGGGTAGGCGGAGCAGGCGAACAGGAAGTCCTGCCAGACCAGCAGGCCGAGTTCGTCGCACGCCTCGTAGAAGCCCTCCTGCTCGTAGATGCCGCCGCCCCAGACCCGGATCAGGTCGATGTTGGCGTCGGCGGCCTGCTGGAGGCGGTGGCGGTAGCGGGCGGGGGTGACGCGGCTGATCAGGGTGTCGTCGGGGATCCAGTTGGCGCCGCGGACGAACAGCGGCTCGCCGTTGACGACCAGGGTGAAGGGGGTGCCGGCGGCGTCGGGGGCGGTGCGCAGTTCGACGGTCCGGAAGCCGATCTTGCGCTGCCAGGTGTCGAGGAGTTCGCCGCCGGCGGTCCCGGCGAGGGTGAGGCCGAGGTCGTAGCGGGGCTGTTCGCCGTAGCCGCGGGGCCACCAGAGGGCGACGTCGGCGGCCTCGAGGGTGAGGACGGCGCTGTCGCCGTCGAGGACGGCCTCGGCGAGGGCGCCGGCCACCGAGGCGCGGAGGGTGAGCGGGCGGCCGGCGCCGCTCGCGGTGCGCTCGACGGTGACGTGCAGTTCGACCCGGCCGGTGCTGCCGGAGACGGTGACCAGCGGGCGGACCTCGGCGATCCGGGCGGTGGACCAGTGCTCCAGCCGGGCGGGCTTCCAGATGCCCGCGCCGGGCAGGGTCGGGCCCCAGTCCCAGCCGAAGCTGCTGGCCATCTTGCGGATGTACTGGAACGGTTCGGGGTAGACGTTGGGCCGGTCGCCGACCAGGCCGCGGACGCGTTCGGCCTCGGTGTAGGCGCTGGTGAACCCGACCTCCAGTTCGCCGGTCAGGCCGGTGGCGTCGAAGCGGTAGCGGCGGTGCATGTTGCGGGTGGAGCCGAGCCGGGTGCCGCCGAGGGTGACGGTGGCGGCGGTGTCGAGGCCGTCGAAGACCAGGTCGGTGCGCTCGTGGCGGCTGCCGTGGGCGGGCAGTTCCAGGGTGTACGTCCAGTCGCGGCGGCCGACCCAGGCCACCTCCAGCTCGTTGGCGTCCAGGAACGGGTCGGGGATCAGCCCGGCGTCCAGCAGGTCGGTGTGGACGCAGCCCGGGACGGTGGCGGGCAGCCGGTCACCTTCGTGGTGCAGGCTCCAGCCCTGGTCGAGCGGGGTGGTGTCCTTCATGCGTGCGGCTCCTTGGTCGTTCGGCCGGACCGGTGGTCGGGTTTGCGGCGCGAGCAGAACCGTAACCCGCTGGGGCGGCCCTGTCCATAAACCGGTTATGTAAATGCCTTGATGGGTTTCAGTGATCGCTCGCTCCAGCGCCAGCTGCGCAGAAGCCCGGAACGACACTGCTGCCCCACCCGCCACGGACGGGCGGGGTGGGACAGCAGGTTTACCGGTTCACCAATGGCGTCGGCGGGTGCCGGGTGCTCAGCCCACGGCCTTCCGCGCCTTGCCCCAGCGCCGGTTGAGGTCCGCGAAGTAGGAGTCCAGGTCGCCGGGGGCGGCGCCGGCCGCCAGGTCGACCAGCTTCCGCCGGTAGTCGGGCGCGTCCAGGCCGATGCCGGCGGCCTTGTCGATCGCGTCGACCTTCGCCAGCTGCTCCCGGGTCTGCGGGATCATCCGCACCGCCCGCTCGTCCAGGGGTTGCAGCGAGGCGGGCAGCTCCGCGCCGCGCACCGCGGAGATCGACTCGTCGGCGGCGGCGCTGCCGGAGCGGGTGATGTACCACTCCAACCACGCCTTGGCGGCGTCCTGGTGCGGCGAGTGCACGTTCACCGCGTACTTGTAGTCCGGCTGCACGACGGTGCAGAAGTGCCCGTTGTGCTGCACCGGCAGCGGCATGAACCCGATGTCGTCCGGGTTCGCCCCCGCCTTCGCCGCCGCGTCGCGCATCTGCGAGACCGCCCAGGAGCCGAGCTCCATGGTGGCGACCCGGCCGGTGGCGAGCAGCTGTTTGGACTGCTCCCAGTCGGTGGTCTGCGGCTCGGACTCGGTGAGCTTCTCGTGGACGGCGCGGTACAGCAGGCTGTCGATCTCGTACAGGTCCCTGCCGGGCGCCCACGGGGCGTCGGTGGCGGCCAGCTTGTCGCGCGCGGTGTTGTCGCAGCTGGGCACGCCGATCGCGTCCGTCCACTGCCGCAGCGGCCAGCCGTCGTGGTAGTTGGTGTAGTACGGGATCGCCCGGGTCTTCTCCTTGACCGCCTTCAGGTCGGCGATGAACCGCTCCGGCGTGGTGGGCCATTCGGTGATCCCGGCCTGCGCCCACACCGCCTTGTTGTAGACCATCCCGGAGGCGATGCCGATGTTGGCGATGCCGTACACGTGCTCGTCGACGGTGCCGTAGTCGATGTAGTCGAAGGTGTCCGACAGTTCGCGCGCGTTCCCCAACGAGCTGAAGTAGACGGGGTACTGGCCCGCGGGCAGGTTGTCCGGGATCAGCAGCACGTCGCCGTAGCCGCCCCGGGCCAGCAGCTTGCCGACCTCGCCCTCGTAGTCCACGAAGCCCTCGAAGCTGACCTTCACCTTCGGGTAGAGCCTGTTGAACTCGGCCGCGTACTTCTTCAGCAGCCCGCTGTCCACCTGGTCGACCCGGTTGGTCAGCACGGTGATCGACCCGGCCACCTCCGACCGGTCCGCCTCCGCCACCACCCCCTCGAGCGGGGCGGGCCCGGCGCCGCCGGTGCACCCGCCCAGGGCCAGGGCCAGTGCGGTCGCCGAACCCACGGCGGCCCATCCTCTGCGCATCGCTTCCTCTTGCTCCTGCTGCTCGTGCTCGTCCCCGTGCCTCCGGGCGTCCGGCAGCCGCCGGACACCCGAAGGGATCTGACTGTCCGTCAGTAGGTGGTGCAGGTCTGGCCGTTGAGCGTGAAGGACGCCGGTACGCCGTTGGTCCCCACGCTGGAGGTGCCGCTGAAGCCGAAGTTGACGCTTCCGCCGGCCGGGATCACCGTGTTGTAGCCGGACGGGTTGCTCGCCACCACCTGCCGGCCGGTCTGCACCGGCAGCGCGTTCCACATGTTGGTGACCTTCTGCTCACCGGGGAACGCGAACGCCACCTGCCAGCCGTTGACCGGCGTGCCGCCGGTGTTCTTCACCGTCACGTCGCCGTTGAAGGTGCTGCCCCAGTCGGACAGCCCGTAGTGCACCGCGCAACTCCCGGCCGGGGCGGGGCTGCTGGCGGAGGCGGACGCGGACGCGGACGCGGACGCGGACGGGCTGGCCGACGCGCTGGCACTCGGGCTCGGGCTCGAACTCGGGCTCGAACTCGGGCTGCCGCTCGGCGTCGGGCTCGAAGTGCCGGTGGTGATACCGGACTTGGCGCGCATCCGGTCCGAGTGGGCCCGGAACACCGAGAGTTCGGGCGCCCCGGCCATCACGCCGAACTTCCCGTCCACGCTGCGGTCCGCGTACCACCAGAACGCGCTGCCGTCGCCGCCGGCCGCCTCGAAGTCGGGGTAGAGCTGGCCCCACCAAGCCGACCGGTCGACGTTGTGCACGTTGAACTCGCCCATGAAGAACGGCTTTCCGACCTTGTCGTGCGAGTCGGCGATCCAGGAGCGGATCAGCGCCTTGGTCTGGTCGAGGCTCAGGTTCGCCCAGGACTCGGTCGGGTACGGGTGCGCGGAGGTGTAGTCGATGTACGGCGACTGCTGCACGTACACGAAGGGGTTGCCCTCGTCCCCGCCGAAGCCGTAGTTGCTGCCGTGCCCCTCCAGGCCGACGCCCAGCAGGTGCTTGGAGTCGATGGACTTCACGAACGCGCCCATCTCGTCCACCCAGGCGCGCAGCGTGGTGCCGTTGACGTTCTCGGCGGCGCTCTGGTCCTGGTAGCGGGGCTCGTTCATCAGGTCCCAGGCGAAGATGGTCGGGTCGTCCTTGTACTTGACGCCGCTGTAGTGGTTGACCCGGTTCAGCGCGTACGAGACGTAGTTCTTGTACGAGGTGAAGCAGCCGGGGCAGCGGGTCTTGTCGAAGAACGCGGCCCGGCCGGGCTGGCCGCCGGAGAGGCCCTCCCACTGGAGGCGGGTGTCGATGCCGCCGTACGCCTCCCAGTAGTTCTCGAACACCGGGACGAGGCGGATGCCGTGGGCCTTGGCGGACTGGATGATGTAGTCGAACTGGGCGAACTCCTGCTCGTCGTACACGCCCTTGGACTTCTCGAAGCCGTGCCAGTTCTCGTGGCTGAACATCCACAGCCGGACCACGTCGACCTTGTCGGCCTGGAGGTTGGCGAACTGGGCGTCGATCCGGGCCTTGTCCATGAACTGGGTCTCGGTGTCGCCGTAGCTGCCGCCGTAGGTGAACATGTCGTAGGTGTTGGTGCCGGCGAAGTAGTACTCCTTGCCGTCCAGGCAGAAGTGGGTGCCGCAGCGGGTGGCGAACGAGTCCGCGCCGGCGGCCTGCGCGGTGTCGGCCCGGCCGAGGGTCAGTCCGGCCGCGGCGACCGAGGCGGCGAGCAGCAGGGCCATCGGCGCCAGGCGCTTGGCGGAGGTGTGGGGGCGGTGGTGCTGGAGTCTCGGGTTCACGCGAGTGCCTTTCGTCCCGGATGTGTGGGGGTGGGAGTGCGGGTGGGAGGTGCCCCGGCCGCCGGGTGTCCCAATCACGGCGGCTCGGGGCCGCGGTGCGGACGGCGGCGTTCGTCGGGGCGTGCCGCCCGCACCGGGTCTTGCGGGGAAGTGCTCCTCTTGCGCGGGGCAGGCGTCCAGCGGCCTGCCCGATCGGTTGGTTAACCGATTAAGGCGAGAAGACCGTACGGGCGGTCCGACATCGTTGTCAACGGGTGGTTAACCGTTTGTTGCCGAGCGACCCCCCGCCGGGGTGCCGGGCTACAACGGGAAGGTGCCGCGTAGTAGCTTGAGAGGGCACAACAGGCCCGCGTCCGGCACCGGCAGGAACGACGGGCGGCCGACGAGCAGTCCTGAAAGGTTCCGTGGAGCAGGTGTCCCAGCAGCAGAGCCCGCCGGCGAAGCGGCCGACCATCGCCGACATCGCCAGGATCGTGGGCGTGTCCAAGGTCTCCGTCTCCAACGCCTTGAACGGTCAACCGGGCGTCTCGGACGCCACCCGCGCCAGGATCGCCGCCGTCGCCGAGGAGCTCGGCTTCGTCCGCAACAGCGCCGCCCGCGCCCTCAGCGGCGCCAAGGCCGCCGCCGTCGGCCTCGCGCTCTGCCGGCCCGCCCGGATGCTCGGCACCGAACCGTTCTTCATGGAGCTGATCGGCGGCATCGAGAAGGTGCTCTCCGACGCCTCCTACTCGCTCGCCCTCCAGGTCGTCTCCGACCACGAGCGCGGCCTGGAGGCGTACCGCCGCTGGTGGGGCGAGCGCCACATCGACGGCGCGATCCTGGTCGACCTGCGCCGCGACGACGCCCGGGTGCCCGCTCTGGAGGAGATGGGCCTGCCCACCGTCGTCATCGGCCACCCCTCCGGCTCCGGGAAGCTCACCCCGGTCTGGTCCGACGACGCCGCCGCCGTCCGCGAGACCATGGAGTACCTCGCCGCGCTCGGCCACCGCCGGGTCGGCCGGATCGCCGGCCTGACCGGCCTGGTCCACACCGCCATCCGCGACGAGGCGTTCACCGCCGCCTGCGCCGACCTCGGCCTGGACGCGCTGCCCACCGTCCACACCGACTACACCGGCGAGGAGGGCGCCCGCGCCACCCGCCGCCTGCTGCTCTCCCCCGCCCGCCCCACCGCGATCCTCTACGACAACGACATCACCGCCGTCGCGGGCCTGTCCGTCGCCCAGGAACTCGGCCTCTCCGTCCCCCGGGACCTCTCCCTGGTCGCCTGGGACGACTCCCCCCTCGTGCAGGTCGTCCGCCCGCCGCTGACCGCCCTCACCCGCGACATCCACGCCTACGGCGCCCACGCCGCCCGCACCCTGCTCGACCTCGTCGCCGGCCGCCCCGTCACCGGCTACGAGGACCAGGCCCCCCAGCTCACCCCGCGCGGCTCCACGGCCGCCCCGCCGCCGGCCGACTGAGACCGGCCTCCGATCCGGACGGGCCCTGTCGCGGCGTCGGCGTCCGGGCCGGGGGCGAGGCGGCGGGGCCCGATGCCCTCCGGGGCGCTGAGCGCGCCCGTACCGTCCGCCGCAGGTGGTCGCACCGACCGTACGGCCGTCCTTCGTGCGGAACCCCGGTGCCATCCCTCGTGACTGCCGCCGGCTCCCCGGCGGTAGGGTCCAGCCCGTACCCGGTCCGGTCGAGGAGTCGTGCAGCGTGAGGTCACCCGAGGAGCTCGGTCAGGTCGACTGGGCGGCGCTGGAGCACGCGTACGGGTCGGCCGAGGACGTGCCGGAGCTGCTGGCCGCGCTCCACGGGGACGACCCGGACGCCGTCGACGAGGCCGGGCACGAGCTGGTCGGCGCCGTCTGCCACCAGGGCAGCGTGTACTCGGCCTCGGTCGCCGCCGTCCCGTTCCTGGCCCACGTGGTCCGGCACGCGCCGCTGTCGGAGGCCCGGAAGCGGGCGATGGTGCTGCTGTTCCTGATGGCGGAGCACGAACCGGAGGAGCCCGGGGAGCCGCGCCGGGCGGACGGGACGACGACGGCGGTCTGCGCCGAGCTGTGCCGGATGCTGCCCGACCTGCTGCCCTGCCTGGCGGACCCGGACCAGGAGACGCGGCAGCTCGCGCTGCGGCTGGTGGCCTCGGTGGCGGACGTGCTGCCCGAGGCCCGGCGGGCCGAGCCGGCCGAGCTGCTGACCGGGATCCTCGAAGCGGACGCCGCACCGGCCGTCCGGGCCGACGCGCTGCTGGCACTCGACCGCTTCGGGGTGCAACTGGCCTTCCTGGACAGCCCGTTCGCCGAGATCCGGCAGGTCTCGGCGGTGCTGGCCGCCGACCGGCACGGCCCGCCGTACCCGGCAGCGGTGGTCGAGGTGTTCGCTGCCGACGGGCCCTCGGGCGGGCCCGGCCCGCTGTGGCCGGTCACCGGGGAGCCGGCGGAGCACCTCACCCGGCTGCTGCGGCGCGACCCGGACGCGGCGCTCGCCGTCGCGGGCCGCTGGATCGCCGCCGGGGACGAGGGCAGCCACGGCAGTTGGCTGGCCGAACGGGTGGCGGAGGGCTGGCGCGACCGCGAGGCCGAGGTGCTCGACCTGATGCTGGCCGCGCTCCCCCACCACCGCGACGAACCGGCCCCCCGGCTGCGCACCGTCGCCCACTGGATCGAGCACCTGCGCACCCCGCCCGCCGCCCTGCTGGACGCCCTGCACGCCCACCTGGACCGGGACCCGCTCGCCCTGCTCGCCCTGGTCCGGGCCCGCGACCCGCGCGCCCTCGACCTGCTGCCCGGCCGCCCCGACGCCGACCTGCTCGCCGAGGCGGCCCGCCTGCTGCCCGCCGCCGCGCACCCCCGGCTGCGCGTCCTGATCGCCCGGCAACTCGCGGACTGCACCGACGAGTTCGCCAGCCGCACGCTCGTCGAGGCGCTCGGCGCGGTCGGCGGCGGCACCCCCGAACTGACCGCCTGCCTGCGCGAGGGCCGGGCGGCGGTCCAGGCCGCCCGGGTGCTCGGCCGCACCGCCACCGCCACGCCCCGACTCGCCTCCCTGCTGGGCGAGTCGGCCGCCGCCGAGGACGGGGCGCTGCGCGCGGCGGCCGCCACCGCCCACTATCGGCTGACCGGGGACCCGGCGCTGGCCCTGCGGGCCTTCCCCGAACTCCTGACGGATCGTCAATCTATAGATGCAATCGCCGAGTTGGAGCCGCTCGGCGCCGCCGCCGCGCCCCTGCTGCCGCTGATCACCCCGCTGCTCGCCGACCGCCGCCCCGAGCGCCGGACCACCGCCGCCGGGGCGCACCTGCGGATCACCGGCTCCCCCGGCCTGCCCGCCGCCGACCTGATCGCCCAACTCGACCCGGGAAAGGACGTGTTGAGGGCCCTGCCGCTGCTCGCCGCGTTCCCCCGGCTCCCGGAGGAGGCCCGCCCGTTCCTGCGCGGTCTGGCCTTCGCCCCGCGCCGCCTGCTCCCCGAGGACTTCCTCGGCGTCCTCGGCAGGACCGGCGGCGGCCGCGACGACTACCGGGCCCGCTCGCTCGCCCTCACCCTGCTGCGCACCTGAACCCCGGAGCGGCGCCGACCACGAAACGGCGCCGCCCGCGGAAC
>NZ_JBHUWH010000320.1:0-9269 GCF_042670125.1 Kitasatospora sp. NPDC057198
GAACAGGCCGGCCCGCGGGTCGATGCCGGGTATCGGCGCGTCCGCGCCGAGCGCGCCCCCGCCGAAGCCCGCGCCCCGGCCGAACGAGCCGCCGTTGAGCCGGCTGCCGCCGAAAACGCCCTCGGATACACCACCGGAGACACCACCGGACACGCCGCCGGACCCCGACGGTCCGTCGGGGCCCGGCTCGTCCTCGGGGAGCGCGGCGACCGCCATCAGTCTGGACATCAGGGCCGCCGACGGGCCGGGCCCGGCGCTCTCGCTGAGGGCGCGCTTGACCGACCGGGCCTGCTCGGCCTCGGCCAGGCAGTCCGGGCAGGTCGCCAGGTGGGCCTGGACCCGCTCGCGGGCGTCGTGGCCCAGCTCGCCGTCCAGGTAGCCGGACAGCCGCTCGCCCAGGTGGTGCTCCTCGGTCGGCGGCTCGGCCGGGCGGACGGCCAGCGGGCGCAGGTCGGGCCCGGCCGGCGCCGGCTCGGAGCGGCGCAGCGGCGCCCAGCGCGAGCGGCCGGTGGTGTCCGCGCGCTCGGGGGCGCGATCGCTCATGACCCCCTCCGGTCGCTGACGGCCTGCTCGGCGCCGACCGGCACGGGCTCGGCGGAACCGCCCCGGCGCGAACGGCCCGCGGCGGCGTTCGGCGCCCGGTGCTTGAGGGCGGCGCGCAGGTGCGAGCGGCCGCGGTGGATCCGGCTGCGGACGGTGCCGAGCTTCACGCCGAGCGTCGCGGCGATCTCCTCGTACGAGAGGCCCTCGATGTCGCACAGCACCACGGCGGCCCGGAACTCCGGGGCGAGGGTGTCCAGCGCCTGCTGGACGTCCGCGTCGAAGTGGGTGTCGCTGAAGTGCTGGGCGGGGCTGGGCTCGCGGCTGGCCAGGCGCTCCGCCGCGTCCTCGGCGAGGGCGTCGAAGCGGATCCGCTGGCGGCGGCGGACCATGTCCAGGAACAGGTTGGTGGTGATCCGGTGCAGCCAGCCCTCGAAGGTGCCGGGGGTGTACGTGGACAGCGAGCGGAACACCCGGACGAAGACCTCCTGGGTGAGGTCCTCGGCGTCGTGCTGGTTGCCCGTCAGCCGGTACGCCAGGCGGTAGACCCGGGCGCTGTGCGCCTCGACGATCTCCTCCCAGCTGGGCGGCGTCCAGCTCTGCGCGTCGGGCCCCTCCGCGAAGGACGCGAGCGTGCCGGCGGCCCCGGCCACCGAGTCGTCGGCTGCGGTCGACTTGTCCAGGGGGGATTGCACAGACTGGTTCATCACGGGCTTCGGCGTACGGATCGACGTGAGGCCGCGGGGGTGCCGCTGCACAGGGACGTCGCCCTCGGCCACACCTCCTCGGTCGGCTCTTCTGCCCAGCAGAGCCACCACCATATCCACCTCACCCGTCAAGCCCGGATAAGAGCCGTCGAACAGCGACCGCCCCGGACGGCCCGGCCGCCCGTAGCAGTTCAACGGCCAGCCGTCGAACGCGGTTCCCGGGCGGCCAGTAGTCTGTCGCTGGAATTTGTCGACTTGGGTCGGCAACGGCGCTCCGGAAGAGGCAGCCATCACCGAGTTCGGGCCCCAGCGAGCGGCCCTCGCCGACACCTACGTCGGCGAGGACGCGGTGCTGACCTACGCCCGGGCCCAGTCGGCCCGCACCGGCATACGCGCGATCGGCCCCAGCGGCGGCGCGGCCCTGCGCCTGCTCGCCGCCGCCCTCGACGCCAAGGCCGTGGTCGAGATCGGCACCGGCACCGGCGTCTCCGGCGTCTACCTGCTGCGCGGCATGCGCGCCGACGGGGTGCTCACCACCGTCGACTCCGAGCCGGTCCGCCAGCAGTACGCCCGCGAGGCGTACCTCGCCGCCGGGTTCGCCGGCAACCGGGCCCGCTTCATCCCCGGCCGCGCCCGGGACGTGCTGCCGCGGCTCGCCGACGGCCAGTACGACCTGGTGTTCTGCGACGGGGACCCGGCCGACTCCGGCTTCCACCTCACCGAGGCGCTGCGGCTGCTGCGGCCGCGCGGCGTGGTCTGCTTCGAGGGCGTCTTCCAGGAGGGCCGGCTCGCCGAACCCGAGCTCGACGACCCGCAGACCCGCGCCGTGCGCGACCTGGTCGCCGACATCCGGGAGAGCGACACCCTGCTGCCCGCCCTGCTGCCGGTCTCCGACGGGCTGCTCTGCGCCGTCAAGCGCTGAACCGCCCCGGCCGGGGGCGCGCGGAACGGGCCGGAGCGCACGGAACGACCGGTGCACGCGGAACGGCCGGTACATGCGGAACGGCCGGTGCGCGCGGAACGGGCCCGGCCCCCCGCACCGGGGAGCCGGGCCCGTCGAGCACCTCGCGGATTGGCCCGGGAGATGCGGGGTCACCTACCTGCAGATCAGCCGCAGGCCTTCTTGAGGGCCTCGCCCAGAGCGTCCGCCTCGTCCGGCGTCAGCTCCACCACCAGGCGCCCGCCCCCTTCGAGCGGAACTCGCATGATGATGCCCCGCCCCTCTTTGGTGACCTCCAGCGGGCCGTCACCCGTCCGCGGCTTCATGGCCGCCATGCTCGTTCCCCTTCCTGCAACCGTTCAGGTACGCACCGGACAGTCCGTCCACCGCCGGTATCGAACGCATTGATCGGAAGCCATTATCCCGCATGCAACGGCTGGATGACCAACATCACTCTCTGCGCCAACCGTCTCCAACCAGCCGGAAAGCGTCTATTACCTGCCGAAAGCCGCATCCCGCCGCAGTCCGACACGCCCGCCGGGGGTGCGGTACCTCACACTCCCCCGCCCGGCCGCGCTCCGGCATGCTGGGCCCACCACACGCCACTGCGGCGGCCACCGCGACCCGGGAGCCCTCACCCATGTCCGACACCGTGCGCCACGAGCGCGACGGCGCCCTCGCCGTCCTCACCATCGACCGCCCCGACGCCATGAACGCCCTCGACACCGCCACCAAGGTCGCCCTCCGGGACGCCGTGGCCGCCGTCGCGGCCGACCCGGACGTCCGGGCCGTGCTGCTCACCGGCGCGGGGGCGAAGGCGTTCTGCGTCGGCCAGGACCTCAAGGAGCACGTCGGTCTGCTCCAGCGCCAGCGCGAGACCGGCGAGGGCGCGCTGCGCACCGTCGCCGAGCACTACAACCCGCTGGTCCGCGCCCTCGCCGGGATGCGCAAGCCCACCGTCGCCGCCGTCAACGGCATCGCCGCCGGCGCCGGGGCCTCGCTCGCCTTCGCCTGCGACTTCCGGATCCTCGCCGACACCGCGGGCTTCAACACCTCCTTCGCCGGGGTCGCCCTCACCGCCGACTCCGGCGCCTCCTGGACGCTCCCCCGGCTGGTCGGCCACGCCCGCGCCACCGAACTCCTGATGCTCCCCCGCACCGTCCGCGCCGACGAGGCGCTCACCCTCGGCCTCGCCACCCGCGTCGTCCCGGCCGCCGAACTCGCCGCCACCGCCCGCGAGTTCGCCCTCGCCCTGGCAAGCGGCCCGACCGTCGCCTACGGCGCGATCAAGGAGTCGCTGGCCTACGCCGCCTCGCACTCGCTGGACGAACTCCTCGACAAGGAGGACGAACTGCAGACCCGCGCCGGCGACAGCGCGGACCACCGCATCGCCGTCGACGCCTTCCTCGCCAAGCAGAAGCCCGACTTCACCGGCCGCTGACCGCTCCCGCCGGGCACCTCCCCGCCGGACCCCCGCACCCCGCCCGCCTCCCCCGCCCCGCCGGGGGCGCGGGGCGGCTGCGGCCCCGGGGGGCTAGCGGGCGTGGCAGTCCGCGAGGTGGTCGTTCACCAGGCCGCACGCCTGCATCAGGGCGTACGCGGTGGTCGGGCCGACGAAGCGGAAGCCGGCGCGCTTGAGGGACTTCGCGAGGGCGGTCGACTCGGGGGTGACCGCCGGGACGTCGGCGAGGGTGAGCGGGGCGGGGCGGGCCGGATCCGGGGCGTGGCTCCAGATCAGGGCGTCGAGTTCGCCGTCGGCCAGCGTCCGGGCGGCCTGCGCGTTGGCGATGGTGGCCAGGACCTTGGCGCGGTTGCGGATGATGCCGGTGTCGTTCAGCAGCCGTTCGACGTCCGTGTCGTCGAACCCGGCGACCGCCGCGGGGTCGAAGTCCCGGAAGGCGGCCCGGAAGCCCTCCCGGCGGCGCAGGATGGTGATCCAGGACAGCCCGGACTGGAACGCCTCCAGGGTGATCCGTTCGAACAGGGCCCGGTCGCCGTGGACCGGGCGGCCCCATTCGGTGTCGTGGTAGGCCCGGTAGTCCTCGGCCGAGTCGCCCCAGCCGCAGCGCCGCAGCCCGTCCGTCCCGAGGACCGCACCCGTCACGCGCGGTCGCCCTTCGGGGCCACGTCCTCGTCCGAGACCACCTCGGTGACCTCGGTGACCTCGGTGACCGCCGGCCCCCGGGGCTCCTTCTCCAGGACGGCCGTGAAGGACTCCAGGCCGGGCAGCGGCTCCCCGGCCGCGGCCGCGGGGCCGGACGCCGCCACCGAGGCGCCGACCACGCCGACGGCCTCCAGTTCGGCGATCCGGGCGTCCCGGAGGGCGAGTTCCGCGCCGAGGCGGTCGAGGACGTCGTCGACCTCGTCCATCCGGTAGCCGCGCAGCGCCATCGGGAGGCGGAGCTCGTCCACGTCGGTGCTGCTGAGCGCGCGGTCCTGCGGGAGCCGCACGGCGAGCCGGTCGTGTTCGGCCTCGGGCAGCGTTCCGCCGCCGCCGAGCGCCACCACTGCGGCGCCGCCGACCACCAGGGCCATCGCGATCACGATCACCACGAACACGAGCTGTCCTCCGTCAGTTCCCGGCTGTTCCCGGTCGGCTTCGGCCCGCCCGCGAGGGCTACGGTGGGATCATGGTCCCTGTACAGGCCGGGGCCCATCATTGCACCCGGGAGCGCTGAGGAGGAGACACCGGTGGCACTACGCCTCGGCACGCGGGAGTTCGGCCCGGACGAACCGGTCGTCATGGCGATCGTCAACCGCACCCCTGACTCGTTCTTCGACCGGGGGGCGACCTTCGCGGACGAGGCGGCGTTCGCGGCCGCGGACCGGGCGGTGGCGGAGGGCGCGGCGATCCTGGACATCGGCGGGGTGAAGGCCGGTCCGGGCGAAGAGGTCACCGTGGAGGAGGAGTTGCGCCGCACGGTGCCGTTCGTGGCGGAGCTGCGCAAGCGCCACCCGGACGCGGTGATCAGCGTGGACACCTGGCGGCACGAGGTCGGCGAGGCGGTCTGCGAGGTCGGCGCGGACCTGCTGAACGACGCCTGGGGCGGTTACGACCCGAAGCTCGCCGAGGTCGCGGCCCGGTACGGCGCGGGCCTGGTGTGCACGCACGCGGGCGGCGCCGAGCCGCGCACCCGCCCGCACCGGGTGGGGTACGAGGACGTGATGGCGGACATCCTGGCGGTGACCGTCGGCCTGGCCGAGCGGGCGCTCGAACTGGGCGTGCGCCGCGACGGGTTGCTCATCGACCCGGGGCACGACTTCGGGAAGAACACCCGGCACTCGCTGGAGGCGACCCGCCGCCTGCCGGAGATGACCGCGACCGGCTTCCCGGTGCTGGTCTCGCTCTCCAACAAGGACTTCGTCGGCGAGACGCTGGACAGGCCGGTGGACGAGCGGCTGCTCGGCACCCTGGCCACCACGGCGGTCTCGGCCTGGCTGGGCGCGCAGGTCTACCGGGTGCACCAGGTCGCCGAGACCCGCCAGGTGCTGGACATGGTGGCCTCGATCCGCGGCACCCGCCCCCCGGCGGTGGCCCGCCGGGGGCTGGCCTGAACGGCCCGCGCCCGGCACGGCGCTACGCGGGGGTGCCCTTCGGCCCCCGCGCGGCGTCCAGCACCTTGAGGACCTCCGCCACGTCGTCGGTGACGTGGAACAGTTCGAGGTCGGCGGGGTTGGCCTTGCCCTGGGCGACCAGGGTCGACTTGAGCCACTCCACCAGGCCGCCCCAGTAGGCGCTGCCGAACAGGATCACCGGGAACCGGGTGACCTTCTTCGTCTGCACCAGGGTGAGCGCCTCGAACAGCTCGTCCAGGGTGCCGAGGCCGCCGGGGAGGACCACGAAGCCCTGGGCGTACTTCACGAACATCGTCTTGCGGACGAAGAAGTACCGGAAGTTGAGGCCCAGGTCGACGTACTCGTTGAGGCCCTGCTCGAAGGGCAGCTCGATGCCCAGGCCGACGCTCAGCCCGCCGGCCTCGGTGGCGCCCTTGTTGGCGGCCTCCATCGCGCCGGGGCCGCCGCCGGTGATCACCGCGTAGCCGGCCTCGGCGAGGGCCCGGCCGATCTCCACCCCGGCCTCGTACTCGGGCGAGCCGACCGGCGTCCGGGCCGAGCCGAACACGCTGATGGCGGTGGGGAGTTCGGCGAGCGCGCCGAAGCCCTCGACGAACTCCGAGGTGATCCGCAGCACCCGCCACGGGTCGGTGTGCAACCAGTCGGCGGGCCCGGTGGTGTCCAGCAGCCGCTGGTCCGTCGTACTCGTCTCGACCTGGTCCCGCCGCAGCAGCACGGGGCCCTTGCGCTTCTCGGGCCACGGCTTCTTCGGCCGGCGGACGGGGTCATCTCCATTGGCTGTCATGACGAAACCCTACGCCTGGCGGGGTGCGATCCGGGGTAAATAACGGCCGTCGGGCGGACGGGAGTCGGGCGAACCGCACCCGACCCCCGGGGCTCGCGGCGGCTACCGGGTGAGCCAGTCCCGCAGCCGCCGCTCGACGTCGGCGATCGCGCCGAGCGAGCAGTGCTCCTCGCGCTTGTGGGCCAGGTTCGGGTCGCCGGGGCCGTAGTTGACGGCGGGGACGCCGTGCGCGGAGAACCGGGCCACGTCCGTCCAGCCGAACTTGGCCCGGGGCTCGCCGCCGATCGCGGCCAGGAAGTCCCGGGCGGCGGGCAGGCCGAGGCCGGGCAGCGCGGCGGGCGAGGCGTCCACGACGTCCAGCTGGTAGCCCTCGAAGACCGACCGCAGGTGCTCCTCGGCCTGCTCCAGCGAGCGGTCGGGGGCGAACCGGAAGGCGACGTGGATCTTGCACTCGTCGGGGATGACGTTGCCGGCGACGCCGCCGTCGATCCGGGTCGCGTTGAGGCCCTCGCGGTACTCCAGGCCGTCGATCTCCACCCGGCGCGGCCGGTACTCGGCGAGCCGGCGCAGCACCTCGGCGGCCTTGTGGATGGCGTTGTCGCCGAGCCAGCTGCGGGCGGCGTGCGCGCGGACGCCGGTGAGCGTGACGTCGGCGCGCAGGCTGCCCTGGCAGCCGCCCTCGACGACGGCGCCGCTGGGCTCCATCAGGACGGCGAAGTCGCCCGCCAGCCAGTCCGGGTGGACGGCGAACAGGTGGCCGAGGCCGTTGCGGGCGGCCTCCACCTCCTCGCAGTCGTAGAAGACGTAGGTGACGTCCCGGTTGGCCTCGGTGAGGGTGGCGGCCAGCCGCAGCTGCACGGCGACGCCGGACTTCATGTCGGAGGTGCCGCAGCCGTAGAGCAGGTCGCCCTCGACGTGCGAGGGCACGTTGTCGGCGATCGGCACGGTGTCCAGGTGGCCGGCCAGGACGACCCGTTCGTCCCGGCCGAAGTGGGTGCGGGCCACCACGTTGTTGCCGTACCGGTCGACGGTGAGGTGCGGCAGGGTCCGGAGCGCGGCCTCGACGGCGTCCGCGAGGGCGGCCTCCTCCCCGCTGACGGAGGGGAAGTCGACGAGGCGGGCGGTCAGGGTGCCGCCGTCGAGGGTCAGGTCGAGGGGCGCGTTCGGGCTGCTCATGGCCGTTACCTTATCGATAGGGCGGGGCCCCGCCGGTGCGGTGGACGGCCCGTCGGCCCCCTCCGCGGGCGGCCGCGCAACCGCGCGGACCCGTACGGCCGTCCGAGCGGTTACGGTGTCCGCGAACAGCGCGCGCCGGGTCGGGAGCGCCGCGACCGCATCACCGGAGAAGGGGGCCCCGTGGGCGAGGACGCCGAGTACGACGCGCAGGCGGGCGAGTACGACGCGGACGCCGAGTACGACGCGGACGCCGAGTACGACGCGCGGCCGCGTCGGCGGCGCCCGTGGCGGCGGGTACTGGTCGGCGTGGTGGCGCTGGCGGTGGTCGGCGGCCTGGTGGTGTGGCTGAACCGGGACAAGATCACGCCCCCGGACGAGGGCTGCACGGTCACCACCGCGACCGGCACCGGGACGCTGGAGCTCCCGGCGGCGGCGAACGCGGCGACCATCACGGCGGTGGCGATGTCGCGCGGCCTGCCGGAGCGGGCGGTGACCATCTCGCTGGCCACCGCCATCCAGGAGTCGAAGCTGCGCAACCTGTCGGGCGGCGACCGGGACTCGGTGGGCCTGTTCCAGCAGCGCCCCTCGCAGGGCTGGGGCACGGTCGACCAGATCATGGACCCGGTGTACGCGACCAACAAGTTCCTGGACGCGCTGGTGAAGGTCAACGGGTACGCGCAGCTGCCGCTTACCGACGCCGCCCAGCAGGTGCAGCGCAGCGGCTACCCGCAGGCGTACGCCAAGCACGAGAACAACGCGACGCTGCTCGCCACCGTGTTCACCGGCCGCGAGCCGGCCTCGCTGGACTGCGTGGTGCACCAGCTGCCGGACCCGCACCCGACCGACCCGGCCGAGGCCGCCCCGGACGCGGCGAACCTCTCCGAGCGGGTGCGCCGGGAGTTCGGCAAGGCGGTGGCGGTGGCGGAGGCCGAGAAGCCCGCCAAGGACCCGCGGGAGGTGCTGGCGCTCACCCCGCAGCCGACCGCGAGCACGGCGGGCGCCGGCGGCGAGGACCAGACCGGCTGGGCGCTGGCGACCTGGTCGGTGGCGCAGGCCGCGCGGCTGGGCGTCGGCCAGGTCGCGTACGACGGCAAGGTGTGGCGGGTGGACCGGCCGGGCGAGGGCTGGAAGCCGCTGGCGGGCGCCCCGTCCGACCGGGTGCTGGTGACGCTGGGCGCGCCGCGCAAGGGGAAGTGACGCCCCGGCGGTGCGTTGACGCACTGGTGCGCGGGTGACCGCCCGACGGGTGATTCGGGTCAACTCCCGCTGACGCGGGGCCGGTCGGCGCGCCGCCCCGGGGCGGTGCGCCGGGGGCCCGCCGGGGGCCCGGCCCGCAAGGGAAGTGACGGTTCGGCAGCGGCCTCCGCCCGGCCGGTGCGTCCGCGCCGCCCGAAAAAGGATCGTCCGATCTTTGCCAACCCTTGACCTTGACCGGCCGAAACCTTCCCGGTGCTCTTGCGGTCATACACGTCGCCCGCCGGGCGGGGCGCCCCGCGCCGTCCGCCCGGCGGACCGTCGACCTCACCTCTTAGGAGCACCATGTCCC
>NZ_JBHUWH010000321.1:0-9268 GCF_042670125.1 Kitasatospora sp. NPDC057198
GGCCGGGCCTCTTCGTGGGAGGCCCGGCCGCCGCGGGCTTTTCGTCAGCCGGTCGGCGTCAGTTGACGTTCACCGCGGTCCAGGTGGCCGCGACCGCGTTGTACTCGGCCGAGCCGGAGCCGTACAGGTCCTTCGCCGCGTTCAGGGTCGCCGTGCGGGCGCCCTTGTAGTTGGTGGTCGAGGTCATGTAGACGCTCAGCGCCCGGTACCAGATCTGCGCGGCCTTGGCCCGGCCGATGCCGGTCAGCGCCGCGCCGTTGTAGGTGGGCGAGTTGTAGCTGACGCCGTTGACCGTCTTGGCGCCGCTGCCCTCGGCCAGCAGGTAGAAGAAGTGGTTGGCGACGCCCGAGGAGTAGTGGACGTCCTTGCTGCCGACGGTGGAGGACCAGTAGTCGGCGGACGCGCCGTCCTTGGAGGGCTTGTCCATGTAGCGCAGCGGGGTGCCGTCGCCGTTGATGTTGATCAGCTCGCCGATCAGGTAGTCCGGGTTGTCCTTCGGCAGGTTGGCGTAGAACTCGACCATGGTGCCGAAGATGTCGGAGGTGGCCTCGTTCAGGCCGCCGGACTCGCCCGAGTAGTTGAGGCCCGCGGTGTTGGAGGTCACACCGTGGCTCATCTCGTGGCCGGAGACGTCGAGCTCGGTCAGCGGGTGGCTGTTGGAGGCGCCGTCGCCGTAGGTCATGCAGAAGCAGCTGTCGTCCCAGAACGCGTTGACGTAGTTGCGCCCGTAGTGGACCCGGCTGTACGCGCCGACGCCGTCGCCGCGGATGCCCGCCCGGCCGAAGGTGTTCTTGTAGAAGTCCCAGGTGACGGCCGCGCCGTACTGGGCGTCGACGGCCGCGGACTCGCCGTTGGAGGCCAGGCCGTTGCCCCAGGTGTTGGTGGACTTCGAGTAGAGGGTGCCCTTGCCCGAGGTCTTGTTGGCCAGCGTGGTGGTGTACTGGCCGCCGCGGGTGGCGTCCTTCAACTGGTACGCGCTGCCGGTGTAGTTGGTGGTCAGCGAGACGCTGCCGACGAACACGCCGTTGCCGGAGCCGGTCGCGTTGGAGGTCTGCACCTGCTCGTGGACGGAGAGCACCGCGCCGCTGTCGGCGTCGGTGACCAGCAGCTGGCGGCTGGGGGTGCCGTCCGCCCGGACGCCCTCCACGGTGGTGCGGTAGGCCAGCCGCGGGGCGCCGTCGGCGGCCCAGACCACCAGCTGGGCGCTGCCGCCGGCGCCGGAGACCGAGGTGAGGGCGGCCTCGTCGGCGTCCTTCGCGACGCCGACGGTGGCCTGCACCGCGCCGGTCGCCTTCGCGGCGGCCTGGGCGGCCGTCAGCTTCGGGCTCAGCGAGGCGGGGGCCAGGCTGCCGGACACGGCCTTGTCGCTGGACTTGACCTTGCCGTTGGCGGCCTGGTGCACGACCAGGTCGCCGCCGAGCACGGGCAGCCCGTCGTAGGTGCGCTCGTAGCGGAAGTGGCGGGTGCCGTCGGCGTCGACGACGGCGTCCTTGACGACCAGCTTCTCGTGCGCGCCCAGGCCCAGGGCCTTGGCGGCGGCGGGTGCCTGGGCGGCGGCCAGGGCGAGCTGGTCGGCCCGGCCGAGGGAGGACGGGGCGGGGGCGGCGTACGCCATGCCGGCGCTCACCTGGATCGCGCCGGCCAGCAGGGCCGAGGCAGAGAGAACGGCTCCGACAGCGAGCTTTCGCTTCACGTACGGGTTCCTTCCGGATCAACCGCGTGTGCGCGGTCGCACCTCGCTCCGGGGCACCGGGGTCAGTGCCTGCTGGGGCGGAACGGGTGCTGACGTGCAGCTCCGTGCGGTCAGGCGACAGCAGCCGGTGGGGTGGGCCGGCGGTGTCGAACGGGGCTGGCCAGAAGCATGACGAGGCGGCGGCGGCCCGGAACAGCGGTTCGGCAACTATTGGCAAACTCTCGCCAGGGGGTGGGTCACGGGCCGTCCGGGAAATCGGAGGTTTCGCCGCGAACCATGCCGCGCGGGCTGGGCGAAGGCCCAACTCCGGTGAAAACACTGAATATTGCCGGAATATGCACGGTAAAGGGCCGCCGCCGGGCCGGATCCGTCTGTTTGGCGTGATCCCGCCAAGCGGGGCGGCTTGTTCACCATCGTGGACACCTGCTACCCCCGTTCGCGCCCGCGGGTACGGTGGGGGCGTGCCCAAGCCCCTCGCCCTCGACTTCGACCCGATCGCCCGCGCCGACCAGCTCTGGACCCAGCGCTGGGGCAAGGTGCCGTCGATGGCGGCGATCACCTCGGTGATGCGCGCCCACCAGATCCTGCTCGCCCGGGTCGACGCGGTGGTCAAGCCCTACGGCCTCACCTTCGCCCGCTACGAGGCCCTGGTGCTGCTCACCTTCAGCCGCTCCGGCGAGCTCCCGCTCTCCAAGATCGGCGAGCGCCTGATGGTCCACCCCACCAGCGTCACCAACACCGTCGACCGCCTGGAGCGGGCCGGCCTGGTCACCCGCCGCCCCAACCCGCTGGACGGCCGCGGCGTGCTGGCCGCCATCACCGACCGCGGGCGCCAGGTCGTCGAGCGGGCCACCCGCGAACTCGTCGCCGTCGAGTTCGGCCTGGACGGCTACGACGCCGGCGCCTGCGCCGAGGTCTTCGAACTGCTGCGCCCGCTGCGGATCGCCGCCGGCGACTTCGCGGAGCCCGCCGGGGAGGGCCCCGACCGGGACGGCGCGTAGGGGCGGTTACCCTCGTACGAGCGGTGCGTCCGAGGTGGGCGCGACCGGCCCGAGCGAGGCGAGGAACGAGAAGATGAAGGCGACCCCCCTGCTGGGCTGGTACCGGGGCCTGGCGATCGCGACCGGTGTCGCGCTCCTGGTGTTCTGCGGGTTCATCGTCGCCAAGTACGGCTTCGACGCGGGCGCCGACGCCACCACGTACATCGCGATGGTGCACGGCTACCTCTACATCGGCTACTTCGTGGTGACCTTCCTGCTGGGCCAGAAGCTCAAGTGGGCGCCCGGCCGGATGATCGCCTTCCTGGCGGCCGGCTGCGTCCCGTTCGCCTCCTTCGTCGCCGAGCGCAAGGTGGTCGCCGAGGCCCGCGGCAAGCTCGCCCCCGCCCGGGCCGCCCGGGAGACCGCCGGCGTCTGACCCGACCCCCGAGCGCCCCTTCCCCGTCCGCCGGGGGAGGGGCGCTCTCCGTGTGTCGGAGGGTGGGCGTCGACAGGTACTAGGACGTCCGAGTAAATTGCTAGGACATCCAAGTAGTTCTGCCGCCCCCACGAGGAGCGGCCGCACGGAGCGGGAGTCGGAGCCGATGGACGCCGAGCAGATCGAGGCCGGGCGGCAGCGCTGGCAGCAGCGGTACGACGGGGCGCGCAAGCGCGACGCGGACTTCACCACCCTCAGCGGCGACACCGTCGAACCCGTCTACGGCCCCCCGCCCGGCCAGGACGTCGAGGGCTTCGAGCGGATCGGCTGGCCCGGCGAGTACCCCTACACCCGCGGCCTGCACCCCACCGGCTACCGCGGCCGGGCCTGGACCATCCGCCAGTTCGCCGGCTTCGGCAACGCCGAGCAGACCAACGAGCGCTACCGGATGATCCTGGAGGCCGGCGGCGGCGGCCTCTCGGTCGCCTTCGACATGCCCACCCTGATGGGCTACGACTCCGACGACGACCGCTCGCTCGGCGAGGTCGGCCACTGCGGCGTCGCGATCGACTCCGCCGCCGACATGGAGGTGCTGTTCCGCGGCATCCCGCTCGGCGAGGTCACCACCTCGATGACGATCAGCGGCCCGGCCGTCCCGGTCTTCTGCATGTACCTGGTGGCCGCAGAGCGCCAGGGCGTCGACCCCGCCGTCCTCAACGGCACCCTGCAGACCGACATCTTCAAGGAGTACATCGCGCAGAAGGAGTGGCTCTTCGCCCCCGAGCCCCACCTGCGCCTGATCGGCGACCTGATGGAGCACTGCGCCGCCGGCATCCCCGCCTACAAGCCGCTCTCGGTCTCCGGCTACCACATCCGCGAGGCCGGGGCCACGGCCGCCCAGGAGCTCGCCTACACCCTCGCCGACGGCCTGGCCTACGTCGAGCTCGGCCTCTCCCGCGGCCTCGACGTGGACGTGTTCGCCCCCGGCCTGTCCTTCTTCTTCGACGCCCACCTCGACTTCTTCGAGGAGATCGCCAAGTTCCGCGCCGCCCGCCGGATCTGGGCCCGCTGGATGCGCGACCACTTCGGCGCGAAGACCGACAAGGCGCAGTGGCTGCGCTTCCACACCCAGACCGCGGGCGTCTCGCTGACCGCCCAGCAGCCGTACAACAACGTGGTGCGCACCGCCGTCGAGGCGCTCTCCGCCGTCCTCGGCGGCACCAACTCGCTGCACACCAACGCCCTCGACGAGACGCTCGCCCTCCCCAGCGAGCAGGCCGCCGAGATCGCCCTGCGCACCCAGCAGGTGATCATGGAGGAGACCGGCGTCACCAACGTCGCCGACCCGCTCGGCGGCTCCTGGTACGTCGAGGCGCTCACCGACCGGATCGAGGCCCAGGCCGAGGAGATCTTCCGGAAGATCCTCGACAAGGGCAGCGCCGAGCACCCGATCGGCCCGATGACCTCCGGCATCCTGCGCGGCATCGAGGAGGGCTGGTTCACCGGCGAGATCGCCGAGGCCGCGTTCCGCTACCAGCAGGGCGTCGAGAAGGGCGACAAGCGGGTGGTCGGCGTCAACTGCCACCCCCGCAGCGTCACCCCCGAACTGGAGATCCTCCGGGTCAGCCACGAGGTCGAGCGCGAGCAGGTCCGCGCCCTGCGCGCGCGCAAGGCCGGGCGCGACGAGGCCGCCGTCCGCTCCGGCCTCGACGCCATGCTCACCGCCGCCCGCGAGGGCACCAACATGATCGAGCCGATGCTCCGCGCCGTCCGCGCCGAGGCCACCCTCGGTGAGATCTGCCACGCCCTGCGCGAGGAGTGGGGCACCTACCGGGAGAACGCCGCCTTCTAGCGCCCGCCCCGTCCCGCCCTCCGCCCCGCCCTCCGCCCCGCCCTCCGTCCCGCCCCCCGTCCCGCTCTCCGCCGCCGCTGGAGAACCGCTCGAGTCCGGCGGACAGCCGCTCCTGCGTACACCGATACTCGAAGCTCGGAGACCGGAACAGGACAGGACGAAGGGACACCGACGAATGGGTGGGGGAACGCTGCTCGCCGAGCGGTTCGAGACGCACCGGCCGAGGCTGCGGGCGGTGGCGTACCGGATGCTCGGGTCGTTCGGCGAGGCCGAGGACGTGGTGCAGGAGACCTGGCTGCGGCTGGACCGGCACGCCGAGGAGGTGGACAACCTCGGCGGCTGGCTCACCACCGTCGCGTCCCGGGTGTGCCTGAACGAGCTGCGCAGCCGGGAGCGGCGGCGCGAGGAGGAGCTGGACACCGCCGTCCCGGACCCGGTGCTGGCCGCGCCGGAGCGGGACGACCCGGAGGCGGCGGCGCTGCTGGGCGACCGGGTGGGGCTGGCGCTGCAGGTGGTGCTGGGCACGCTGGGCCCCTCCGAGCGGCTGGCGTTCGTGCTGCACGACCTGTTCGCGGTGCCGCTGGAGGACATCGCGCCGCTGCTGGACAAGTCCCCGGCGGCGGTGCGGCAGTCGGTCAGCCGGGCCCGCAGGCGGGTCAAGGAGCGGGCGCCGGAGCCGGACCGCGACCCGGCGGCGCAGCGGGCCGTGGTGGAGGCGTTCCTGGCGGCCTCCCGGGAGGGCGACTTCGAGGCCCTGGTGGCGGTGCTCGCCCCGGACGCGGTGCTGCGGGCGGACGGCGGGACGGCCATGGCGGCGCTCAGCAAGGTGATCCGCGGCAGCACGGTGATCGCGTCGTCGGCGCAGACCTTTCGGCACCTTGCGCCGTTCGCCCGCCCGGTCCTGGTCAACGGCACCTACGGCACGCTGACGGTGGTCGACGGCAAGCCGGTCTCGGTGATGTCGTTCACGGTGGTGGACGGCCGGGTCGCGCGGATCGACGTGCTGAGCGACCCGGACCGGCTGGCCGCGCTGCCGCTGCCGGAGCTGGACGGCTGACCGGGCGCGTCAGCGCAGCAGCCCCGGGAAGGGGCCCAGCAGCAGAGTGGTGAAGCGGCGGATCCAGTCCGGGGTGACGGGTTCGCCGCTCACCAGCAGCCGGTGCTCGACGGTCCCGGCGATGGTGTCGAAGATGATGCCGGTCTCCTCGTCGGCGGCCGCCGGATCCAGGTCGGGGTCCATCTCGCCGCGGGCCTGGGCGTTGGCCCGGCCGAGTTCGACCAGCACCTTCTGCGGCTGGACGATGCGCTCCCGGATGCGCCGGCGCAGCTGCGGGTCGCGGGAGCCCTCGGCGAACAGGGCGAGCAGCGCGGCCTGGGTCTCGGGGAGGGAGAGCAGTTCGGCGAAGCGGGCCACCACGGCCTCGATGTCGGCCTGCAGGCTGCCGCGGTCGGCGCACTCCAACTGGTCGAAGAGGCTGGCGATGGCGTCGACGACGAGTTCGCTCTTGGACGGCCAGCGCCGGTAGAGGGTGGTCTTGGCGACCCCGGCCCGCTGGGCGACGTCGCCCATGGTCAGGCCGCCCCAGCCGAGTTCGGCGAGCGCCTCGCGGGTGGCCTCCAGGATGGCCTGGTCGGCGGCGGCGCTGCGGGGCCGGCCCTTGCCGCGGCCGTGCTCGGCGGGCTGCCGGGTGGTGGGGGCCACCTCGCCTCCAGACTGTTTACTCAGAAGTAACTTTCGGGTCCCACGGTAGCGACCGGGCGCCCCGCCCGACAGCCGCCCGGTGCCGGAAAGTGGGGCAGCTCACGCTCCGGGAGGGGGCGGGGGGCTTGCGGGGGGAGCCCGGGAGGCAGATACGCTACGACCAGTAGCGAAAGAGCGACAACCGATCGCGCCCCGCCCTCTGGGATCGGGCGGGCGCCCGGCACCGGTGGGGACCGGCGCCGAACGGTACGAAGAACGGGCGGCCCCCGCCGGGGAGGCGGGCGGCTCGCCCGGTTTTTCCGGGCGGTTGGTGCCCGGCACCGGCCCCGGCGGGGGAGGATAGAGCCATGCAGTCACGGAATTCGCGTCTCAACAGCTCCGCCCTGCGCGGCGCGGTGGACCTCGCCGCGGTGAAGGCGGCCGGCGAGGCCGCCCAGAAGGCGGAGCAGACCCGGGCCGAGCGGGCCCGGCAGGCGGCGGCGGGCGAGGTCCCGGCGTCCGCGGACCACCCCCTGGTGCTGGACGTCACCGAGGAGACCTTCGAGGCCGAGGTGGTCCAGCGTTCGGCCGAGGTCCCGGTGGTGGTGGACTTCTGGGCCGAGTGGTGCGGCCCGTGCAAGCAGCTCAGCCCGGTGCTGGAGCGCCTCGCCGAGGAGTACGCGGGCCGGATCGTGCTCGCCAAGATCGACGTGGACAGCAACCAGCTGATCGCCCAGCAGTTCGGGATCCAGGGGATCCCGGCCGTGATGGCGGTGGTGGCGGGCCAGCTGGTGCCGCTGTTCCAGGGCGCCGAGAGCGAGGCGAACGTCCGCAAGATCCTCGACCAGCTGATCGCGGTGGCCGAGCAGCGCTTCGGCATCGTCGGCGGCCCGGCGGGCGGCGGCGAGGGCGCGGAGGCCGAGCCGCGGGTGCCGGCCGACCCGGCGCTGGAGGCGGCGCACGACGCGCTGGACCGGGGCGACCTGGCCGGCGCGGTGCGGGCGTACCAGAACGTGCTGAGCGACCGGCCGGGGCACGTCGAGGCCAAGCTCGGCCTGGCCCAGGCCCAGTTGCTGCAGCGGGTGGAGCAGCTCGACCCGCAGCAGGTGCGCGCCGACGCGGCGGCCGACCCGAAGGACGTGCCGGCCCAGCTCCGCGCCGCCGACCTGGACCTGGTCGGCGGGCACGTGGAGGACGCCTTCGGCCGCCTGGTCGACACCGTCGCCCGGACGTTCGGGGACGACCGGGACGCGGCCCGGCTGCGGCTGCTGGAGCTGTTCGAGGTGATCGGTCCGGAGGACCCGCGCACCGTGGCGGCCCGGCAGGCGCTGGCCCGGGTGCTGTTCTGAGGCACCCGGTGACACCTCGGGTGACCTGCGGTGTCGGCGGCGATTTGACGACTTTCGAGTGCCTTCGGGCTGCGTTTACCAAATCTTGATATCACCCCTCCGTCCTCACCGTATGTGAGGGCGGAGGGGTGTTTTATTGGCGTTTCTGCGAGTGAGCCTCGGTCGGACATGCGATTTTGGTCACTCTCCGTTGCATCGCCTTCGATTCCATGATCGACCCGGGCCACTGTTGGATTACCCGTCAGTAATGGACCTCTTGTGCTCAGCCCTGGATTGGAGAACGATCGGCGACGCCCGGTCCCTCGGCGACGAGGGGTCCCCACCGGGTGAGGGCAGGGGGGTAACCGCAGATCCCACGCGGCGGTTCCTGGCCTCACGACGGCCGCGCGGCCCGCGCGGCCGCACGGTTGTCGCTCGGGGGTGATCGCCGCTGCCGTCCCCACGGCCGCAGGCGCTCTCCGCTACCGAGGACGTAGCTCTCTCCCATCCCGGGCCGGACCACGTGCGGGACGCACCGGACCGGCCGGAGATGTACGTCCTAGAAGGAGGACTCACATGTCCCAGACCTACGGCAAGACCCGCTGGAAGCGCTTCGCCCTGGTGATGGTGCCCAGCATCGCGGCCACCGCCGCGATCGGCGTCTCGATGGCCAACTCCGTCCTGGCGGCCTCGTTCTCGATCTCCGGCCAGCAGTTCAAGGTCACCGTCGACGACCTGCGGGGCGACCGCTTCTCGCAGTTCGGCGGCGTCGACGCCGAGTCGAACGGGACCCCGCACCCGGTGGCCATCTCGGCCTTCGACACCGCCCACCTGAAGGGCCTGTGCCAGTCGGTGGTGACCGACCTCGGCGTGCTCGGCAAGTGGACCCTGGTCCTCAAGGCCGGCGACAGCGACAACGTCGACAAGCAGGTCTACGCGGAGAACCTGCTGATCGACCTGAACCAGCTGAACGCGGACGCCGAGTTCAAGAACATCAACATCGGCCAGGACGCCAAGACCCTGCCGGGCACCGCCCTGGACGACCTGCGCAAGGGCGGCAAGCTGCCCAGCGGCGACCACGGCTTCTCGCAGACCGCCGAGAGCGCCCACCTGACCGGCGTCCAGCAGACCGCCTGGGCCACCTCGGCGGGCACCTTCAAGCTCCCGGGCCTGCACCTCAGCCTGAACCAGCAGAAGGACGGCAACACCTACGAGTGCTACTGATCCGCGCCTGAGGGCCCGCCCGCCGGGCCCGCGCGGACCGGTGGTTCGGTGGGGGGGCCGCCCCCCCCCCCGGC
>NZ_JBHUWH010000322.1:0-9238 GCF_042670125.1 Kitasatospora sp. NPDC057198
CCGCCTCCCTCGGTGTCCCGCACGAGGCACTGCTCGCCAACCTCCCCGCCCAGGCCGGCACCGCCTCCGGCCGGCTCACCACCCCCGAGGAGGTCGCCGACCTGGTGGTCTTCCTGCTCTCCGACCGCGCCGCCAACATCCACGGCGCGGATCACGTCATCGACGGCGGCACCCTCAAGACGGCCTGACCCGCCGCCCGCGGCCAGGACTCCGACCGCCCGACCGTCAGCCGGCCGACCGACCGCCGGGCCGGCGCAGCAGCAGGCCAGCGGCCGCGCGCAGGTCCTCCGGCGGGACCCGCGACGGGTCGTCGGCCGCGGGCGTCACGAAGCGGGTCGGGCGGCGTCGTCCAGCGGCTTGGTCCAGCGGCGCCACTGGTCCTCGCGGCCGTAGCCGGCGGCCTGCCAGGCGGAGCGGCCGAGTTCGTTGCCCTCCAGCACCATGGCGTCGGCCCGGCGGCCGCCGGCCTCGGTGAAGCGGGCGTGGGCGGCGTCCAGCAGGGCGGTGCCGATGCCGCGGCGGCGGGCGGCCGGGTGGACGGCGAGGCGGTAGAGGTGGCAGCGCCAGCCGTCCCAGCCCGCGATGACGGTGCCGAGGAGCGCGCCCTCGTGCTCGGCCAGGATCAGCGCCTGCGGGTCGCGCTCCAGCAGCCGGGCCACGCCCGCCCGGTCGTCGCTGATGCTGGTGCCCTCGGCGGCCTCGGCCCAGAAGGCCAGCACCGCGTCGATGTCGGCGGGGCGCGCGGCGCGCAGTTCGTACTCGTTCATGCGTCCGTTCCTACCAGCCGGACCGGGAACGCCGCCAACGGTTTGCCCGGCCCCCTTGGCGGCACCGGCCCCGGCACCGGCCCGGACGGCTCGGCTGCCGCGGTCCTGCCGACCACCCGGCTGGTCCTGAAACCGTGCTTCGACTCGGTGCCGTGGATCTGGCAGTGCGGGCCCGGCACTTCGGCCTGCGGCCGCACCCCGATCGGTTTCTGATGTCTCGTCAACTCCGTTTTCCCGCCGTCCTTGACGCGGCGGGCGCAGCCCACAAGGGTGTGGCGCACTCCCTCGCACCGCTTCCATCGACCGACCGCACTCCTGGAGATGGCATGCGTGCACCCCTGTCCCGCCACCCGCGCCGCCCCGGCCACCGCCACGCCCCCGACGGGCGGCCGCCGTGGGCCGCGCTCGGCTCCTTCGTCCTGGCCGCCGCGGCCACCCTCGGCCTCGGCGCCCCCGCGGCCGCCGAACTGCCGACGACCGGGCTGCCGACGGTGGACGTGGTGCCCGACAGCCGGTTCGCCGCGTTCCCCCCGGTCTGGAACTGCTCGTCGCACTCGGGCTTCGTCTCCTGGCAGGACCAGCACTGGGTGGACGGCCGGCCCACCGCCGACGACTTCGCCGAGTGCACCGTGCAGGTGGCCGTCCAGCCGAACTCCACGTACGCACTGAGCGCGAGCGTGCGCGGCCCGTACGTCTTCGTCGGTACCCGGGGCACCGACACCGGCGGCGAGACGGTCATGGCCTGGTCGAACGACCCGGAGTGGAACGGCCTGACCGCCGAGGTCAGCACCGGCCCGCACACCACCTCACTGACGGTGTACTTCCACGGCTGGTACGGCCAGGAGTGGTACGAGGTCCGGCAGGTCTCCCTGGTCGGCCCCGGCTACCCCCGCTCCTCCCCCGCGACCCCGTGCGCCGGCCCGAGCGGTGCCACCCCGAGCAGCGCCGGCCCGAGCGATGCGGCACCGACCTCGACACCCGGCACGACCCGTCCCCCGCAACCGGCCGCCACCCCCAGTCCGGGCAGCACCGAGAACGACACCTGGCCGCCGACCACCGTGTCGCCCAGCCCCGATCCCAGCCCGCCCCGCTCCTGCCCCGCCGCGTCCTGACCGTTCGTCAACTTCCGGCCCGCCCGCCGTCGTCGGTGGGCGGGCGCGGATTTTGCCCGCTCTTGACGCGCACCCGCGGCATCCCCCATGGTGTGGTCCACTCCCTCGCACCGCTGCCCCTTCCACCGCCCCCACCCGGAGCCGGCATGCGTGCACCCGTGTCCCACCGCCGCCACCACCGCCAGCGCGAACGCGCCCCGCTCGGCGCCCTCGCCTCGTTCGCGCTGCTGACCGCCACCGCGGGCTTCGCCCTGCTCGGCACCGGCAGCGCCGCGGCCACCCAGGAGGCCGTCCGGGACGGCTCGTTCCTGCGGCCGCTCACCGACAACTGGACCTGCGACGGCGACGTCCGCCGCCTGGCGCAGGGCGTCGAGGGCCGCCCGGGCGGGTTCGACTTCGCCGGGTGCAGCCAGCAGGTGGAGGTCCGGCCGTACACCACCTACGACCTGACGGCGGACGTCTCCGGCGCGTACGCCTTCGTCGGCGTCTCCGGGGGCGAGGTCGAGAACACCTACCTGTGGGCGAACGGGGCGGAGCGGACGAGGCTGCACACCGTGGTCCGCACCGGCGGGACGACCCGGACGCTCACCGTGTACTTCCACGGCTGGTACGGGCAGGGGCCCTACCAGGTCCAGCGGGTGTCGCTGTACGACAGCAGCACCGGCCTGCCCGCCTGCCCGGACATGACGGGCGCGCCGCCCAGCTCGCCGCTGCCCAGCCCGCCGGTCCCGGGCTCGTCCCCGACCTCGTCCCCGGCCGTGCCCGCGCCCGCGCTCGCACCCGCGCCCGCGCAGACCGTTCCGCCGAGCCCCGGCTCCAGCGCGAGTTCCGGCAGCGCGAGCCCGACCTGGACCGGCCCGACCTGCCTGATCCCGCCGTCCGCACCGCCCTCGGCACCGCCCTCGGTCCCGCCCTCGGTCCCGCCCTCGGCGTCCGTCAGCCCGCCCGCGCCGCGGCCGACCGGAACCTGACGCCGTGTCAGCCGCGCAGCGTCCACACGGTGGTGGCCTTCTCGGCCGCGTCCTCCAGGTCGGCGGCGACCGGAACGGTGTACTCGGCGAGCGCGTCGAAGCGCCCGCGCGGCAGGTAGGCCCGCCCGGGGTCGCCGACCACCACGGTCGCGCCCCGGGCCGCGGCCCGCTCCAGGAACGGCAGGAAGCGGGCGGCCATCGCCCGCTCGTAGAACACGTCCCCGGCCAGCACCACCTCGGCGGGCGCGCCGTCGCCGTCCAGCACGTCGGCCAGTTCGGCGGCCACCGCGACGCCGTTCAGCTCCGCGTTCACCTCGATCGAGGCCACCGCGTACGCGTCGATCTCGGCGGCCCGCACCGCGGCCGCGCCGCTCAGCGCCGCCGCGACGGCCACCAGGCCGGAGCCCGCCGCGAGGTCCAGCACCCGGCGGCCCGCCACCAGTTCGGGGTGGTCCAGCACGTACCGGGCCACCGCCACCCCGCCCGCCCACGGGAACGCCCAGAACGGCGGCGCCAGCCCCTCCCGCCCGCGGGCCCGCTCGGTGGTCTCCCACAGTGCGATCGCGTCGTCCGCCATCCGCAGCCGCACCTCCGGCACGAACGGCACCGGGGCCGGCGAGGTGTGGGCCCGGACGAACTCGGTGTCGGCGGACGCGCTCTGACGCACGGCGGCCGTGTTGTTCCCCATGCCGCCCAAGGGTAGGTGCAGCGGGCGGGCGCCCCGTACCGCGACGACGCCGCCGCCGGGTCACCCCGCGATCACGGACGACGTACCGTTTCGATACCGAAGCCGTTATGAGCTGCGGAAACGCTCGCCCCTCGCAGGGGCGCGCGAGTACGATCCGGGCAGACGCCCCGGTCGAGGCACCCCACAGTGCCGGTCCGCGGGCGGCGGCTCCGCGCGGGCCCGCACCTGCCCGACCACGGCGGGAGGGGCGCAACCGCGCTCCACGGCACCGCGCGCCAGGGCAGTCGCGCGAAGCGGAAGGGCAGCGACTTGACGGACCGGCTCACCGGAGGGGACTCCTCACTGCTGCGGCGGATCAACGCGGCGGTCACCCTGCGGTCGTTGCGCGACGGGCAGGCCGTCACGCTCACCCAGCTCGTCGGCGACACCGGCCTGTCCCGGCCGACCGTCGAGGGCGTGATCGAGGGACTGTTGGAGTCCGGGCTGGTCGCCGAGGTCGAGCACGTGCAGGAGTCGGGGCGCCAACGCGGCCGCCCGGCCCGCTGGTTCCGCTTCCGCGCCGAGGCCGGGCACGTGCTGGGCATCGAGATCGGCGTCCACGACCTGCGGGTGGTCCTCGCCGATCTGGCCGGCGAGATCCTGGCCAGCCACGCCAAGACGGTGGACGAGGCGCTGGAGGCCGAGGAGCGCCTCACCCTGGTCCGCACCACCGTCGGCGAGGTGCTGCGCAAGGCCGGCGTCTCCCGCGACAGCCTGTGGGAGGTCGTCGTCGGCACCCCCGGCATCGTCGACCGGGACGGCACCGTCCGGCTCGGCACCGCGATGCCCGGCTGGACCGGCCTCGACCTCGGCGCCCGGCTGCGCCGCTCCTTCCGCTGCCCGGTGGTGATCGAGAACGACGCCAACCTGGCCGCCATCGCCGAGCACTGGAAGGGCGCGGCCGTCGGCAAGGGCGACGTGGTGTTCGTGATGGCCGGGCTCAGCCCCGGCGCCGGCTCGCTGATCGGCGGCCGCCTGCACCGCGGCCACGGCGGCGCGGCGGGCGAGATCGGCGCGCTCCACCTGCTCGGCCAACAGGCCACCCCGGAACGGCTGTTGTCCACCACCGGCAAGCCGCTCGACCCGCTGGACGAGGCCGCCGTGGCCCGGGTGCTGCGGCTCGCCCGGGAGGGCGACCAGGTCGCCCAGATCGCCATGGACCGCTTCCTGGGCCGGCTCGTCCACGACGTCACCGCGCTGGTCCTCGCCCTCGACCCGGAACTCGTCGTGGTCGGCGGCTGGGCGGCCGGCCTGGACGGCGTGCTGGAGCCGCTGCGCGAACAGCTCGCCCGCTACACGCTGCGCTCCCCCGAGGTCGCGCTCGCCGCGCTCGGCTCCGAGGTGGTCGCGATGGGCGCGCTGCGGATCGCCCTCGACCACGTCGAGGAGCAGCTGTTCACGGTCGACCCGCCGGCCAACCGGTAGGCCCCGCGAGGGAGCCGGCCAACCGGTAGGCCCGGCGAGGGAGTCGGGCCGCCGGGCGGTCACGGCAGGCAGAGCAGGTCGTACTCGCCCCCGAGCCGCCCCCGGGCGTGCGCCGCCATCCGGTGCGCGTACCGGGGGTCGTGCCGGAGCGCGTCGTAACCCGGGCGGACGCCGGAGGGCAGCACGCCGGAGGGCAGCACGCCGGCCGTCTCGGCGAGGTAGACGTCGAAGCCCGGGTACATCAGCACCGCGTACGGCAGGTCGTCCACGTCGAGCGCGAACACCGGGTACTCGCCCAGCCCGTCGCGCTCGCCACCCGGGCCGACCGAGAGGACGCGGCTCGAATCGGAGCCGCCGGGCAGCAGGAAGCACTCGCCGAACAGCGCGGAGAACGGCTCGTAGCACGAGCCCCAGCCCTCGCCGTACTCCACGGTGGCGATCTCGCCCAGGGTGCGCGGCGCGAGCGCGCCGCCGGCGTCGAACCAGCCGTGGCGCTCCAGCATGCCGCTGTCGTACGCCAGCCAGGTGCGCAGGCTGGGCGGCAGCGGGTGGCCGCTCGGGAAGGCCGCCAGGTCGGGGCGCGGACGCAGCGGGCCGCGCACCCACGGACCGGCGAACCGGTCGTGCTCCAGCACCGGGCGGAACGGGTCGGCGCGGACCGCGGCGGTCGCCCGCTCGGCCAGTGCGCTGCCGTGCTCCGCCGCTCGGGCCGGACCCGGAGAGTCGTTCGGTTCCATCGCGGTGCCGCCCCCGTCCACCGTCCATCAGTGGACAGCAGCCTAACCGCGGCCGCCGACAACGCTCCTGACGCCCCGTCACCTCGTCCCGTCCCGGGCCGGGGCCCGGCGCGGGATCAGGAGACGGCGGCGGCCTTGACCTCGGCGGACACCTGGACGGCCGCGCCGGACTCGCCGAAGGTCAGCTTGCAGGTGTCGGCCCGGTAGGTGGAGACGGCGACCGCCGCCAGCCGGCCGGCCGCCGCGTACTGGGTGGTGACCACCAGCACCGGGGTGCCCGGGGGGCGCTCCAGCAGCGCGGCCTCGGCGGCCTCCGCGACACCCAGCTCCACCGAGCGGGACTCGCCGTCCACCCCGGCCCGCTCCAGCTGGCGCAGCACGCCGCGGGCCCGGTCGTTGCCGTCCACCACGACGGCCAGGTGCGGCAGCGCGGCCGAGGGCACGTGCAGCGACTCGGCGGCCACCGTCACGCCCCGGACCACCCGCAGCCGGCGCACCGTGTGCACCTGCTCGCCCTCGGCCAGGCCCAGCGTGCGGGCCAGCGCGGCGGAGGCCGGGCCGGTGGTGCAGTCCACCACCTTCCAGTCCGGGCCGCCGTGGACGGCACCGCCCCGGCCGTCCTCCCGCCCGCCGACCGGGACGCCCACCCGCGGGGCGGCCACCAGCGTGCCGATGCCGCGGCGGCGGACCAGCCGCCCCTCGAGCTCCAGCTGGTCGAGCGCCTGCCGCAGCGTCGCCCGGGCCACGCCGAAGCGCGCCGAGAGCTCCCGCTCGTTGGGCAGCACCTGCCCGGTGGAGAACTCGGCGTCCATGGTGCGCAGCAGCACCGTGCGCAGGTGCCAGTACTTGGGCTCCGCCACCGCCGCAAGCGTTCCTTGCCCCACCGTGTCCTCCACCCTGAAGGGACGACAGTCCACCGCGCACCCCCGTTTCGGCAGGTGGAGGAGGCGGGCTTTATCCGTCCTTCTTTATTAAAGGTCTTTGCAGTAAGTGACAGTAGGGGGTGCCCGGGGAGATGGTCAAGACCAATGGGAAGGGTTCCTTGCGGATCGCCCCCCGACCCGGTATGGCGCCCCGATTCGCCCGCAATGCCCGGGTTTCCGGGCGACCCGGTACCCTCACTCCGTGCAAAGCATCACGACTGTCAACGTCAACGGGATCCGGGCCGCCGCCAAGAAGGGCTTCCTGGAGTGGATCGACGGCACCGAGTCCGAGGTGGTCTGCCTCCAGGAGGTGCGCGCCGAGCCCGAGCAGTTCGCCGACGTGCTGGCCCGCCTCGACGGGTGGCACGCCGTCTGGGCCCCCGCCGCCGCCAAGGGCCGGGCCGGGGTCGCCGTGCTCTCCCGCCGCGCCCCCGACGCCACCCGGGTCGGCTTCGGCTCCGCCGAGTTCGACGGCTCCGGCCGGTACGCCGAACTCGACCTGCCCGGCCTGACCGTCGCCTCGCTCTACCTGCCCTCCGGCGAGGTCGGCACCGGACGGCAGGACGAGAAGGAACGCTTCATGGCCGAATTCCTGCTCCACCTGGGCGAGTTGCGCACCCGCGCGGCCGCCGGGGGGCGCGAGGTGGTGGTCTGCGGCGACTGGAACATCGCCCACCGCGAGGCCGACCTGCGCAACTGGAAGGCCAACCAGAAGAAGGCCGGCTTCCTCCCCGAGGAGCGCGCCTGGCTCTCCCGCGTCCTGGACGAGCACGGCTACGTCGACGTCCTGCGCCGCCACCACCCCGATCAGGACGGCCCCTACTCCTGGTGGTCCTACCGCGGCCGCGCCTTCGACAACGACGCCGGCTGGCGGATCGACTACCACATGGCGACCCCCGGCCTCGCCGACCGCTGCACCGGTGCCCGGATCGAGCGCGCCGCCACGCACGCGGAGCGCTGGAGCGACCACGCACCGGTCACGGCGGTGTACGACACCGCCGGGTAGCGGGCCGGGGCGGTACGGTGGCGCGCACCCGCTGACGTCCGACCGACCGCACCACGGAGAACGCCGATGACCGCCGGCCCCGAGCCGACCCCCCGTCCGACTCCCCGCCCAGCCCCCCGCCCGGACCGCGCGTTCCGGGCCGCCGAGCTGCCCGCGCTGATCGAGGACCCGCTGTTCCTCGCCGGGGTGGACCGGGAGCGGCTGCTGGCCGGCATGGCCGAGTGCTGGCCGGACGGGGTGCCGGCCGGCACGCTGGCCGAGGACGTGCACCACCTGGAGCGGCTGGGCGTGCGCCCGGCGGCCGGGCGGCACGGCGAGTGGCTGTCCTGGCTGCACCTGCTGCTGGTCAGCCACGGCCGGGCGGCGGACGCGGAGCTGCTCGCGGGCGCCGGACACCGGCTGCCGTGGCGCACCGTCTGGTCGCGCTGGGTGCCGCCGGGCGCCCGGGCGGCCTGCCGGGCCCCGGGCGGCCGGGTGGTGGGGCTGCGGGTGGTGGACCGGGACGGCACCCCGGTGGTGTCGGTGCACGAGCAGTACGTGCTGGCCCGGCTGGAGCGGATGGAGCCGGACGACGAGGACGCCTACTACGCGTACGCGGTGGGCCTGGCCGACGGGGCCGTGCTGGCCGGGCCGCGGCTGTACCGCCCGTTCGGGGACGACGGCCCGGACGGGCCCTACCGGCCGCTGCTGCCGGACGACCTGCCGGAGCCGGGCACGGCGGCGCTGAACGGCCCGGCGGGCTGGCAGGGGGCGGTCCTCCCGGCCGCGCCCGCGCAGCTCTCGCACGCCGTACGGCTGGACGGCCCCGACGGGCTCGGGCCGGACGGGCTCGACGGGCTCGGGCTGGACGGGCTCGGGTCGGACGGGCTCGGGCTGGCCGTGTTCGGCGGCGGCTGGGGCTGCTTCGCGGCCGTGCTGGACGAGGGCGCGGACGGTTTCGCCGCCCCCTTCGAGGACGGCCCCCCGGCGGTCACCGCGCCGGCCCCCGCCGCCCTCCCCCCGGAGGCCCGGCGGCCCGACCGGGAGTGGCTGGCCCGGTACTACGGCTCCGCCGCGCTGTGGACGTCCGACCCCGCCGACCTCCCGGCGGGCCTGCGGCACGAACCCACCCGGCGGTTCCTGACCGAGGTCGGCTTCCCGGCGGTGTACCACCCGCTGGTCGACTTCGGCTCCGGGACGCTGGCGGAGCGGGGCCTGTACGAATTCCGCACCACCGACCTGCACTCCCCCGACGAGTCCGATTTCGCCGGGCTCGGCGAGTACGCGTACCTGATCGCCACCGACAACAACGGACTGACCATGATCACCGTGGACGGGGAGAGCGGCCGGGTCTCCCGCTACTCCGCCGACCGCGAGGAGGGCGACTTCTACCTCGGCCCCATGGCCTCGTCGATCGAGCAGTTCGCGGCCCTGCTGCGCCTCTACGGCACGTACTACTACGGCGCGGACGAGGCGGCCCTCGCCGACTCCGGCCGCCGACTGCGCGACTGGGCGCTGGAGTTGGACCCGGGGCTCGCCGCCTCCTACTTCTGGCCCGAGGTCTTCGAGGACCGGGAGGACTACCTCTGAC
>NZ_JBHUWH010000323.1:0-9187 GCF_042670125.1 Kitasatospora sp. NPDC057198
GGGAACCGCGCGACCGACCGGGCGCCCCGGGCGGGATCCGCCCCACCACGGGGCCCGAGCCCCGGACGGCGTGCGCACGGCGAAGGGCGCCCCCGGCCGTCGTGGCCAAGGGCGCCCTTTCGAGTAAGCGCTCCGCGCTTAGTTGTCGCCGTCCTCGTCGATCAGGAAGCCCCGCATCGGCGCGGGAGCCTGCTGCATCGGCTGCGGGGGCTGCGGGCGGACGGCCGCCATCGGCTGGGTCATGCCCGCCGGAGCCATCGCCCCGTTGCTGCTCGCGGAGGCGCCGCCGAAGGACGGGGCACCGGAGGAGCCGCCGAAGGAGGAGCCGCCGAAGGACTGGTTCCCGCCGAAGGACGGGGTGGAGCCGAAGGACGGCGCCGGGGAGGACATCGCGCTGGCACCGGCGGGCGCCATCGACGACGCGGCCGGCGGCAGCGAAGCGGTGGCGGGGATCCGCGGCGGGGCGAGCGAGTCGTCCGCCTGCGACTCCAGCTGGCGCAGCTGGGTCTCCAGGTAGGACTTCAGCCGCGTGCGGTACTCGCGCTCGAAGGCGCGCAGGTCCTCGACCTTGCGCTCCAGGGTGGCGCGGGCGGACTCCAGCGAGCCCATCGCGACGCGGTGCTTCTCCTGGGCGTCCCGCTCCAGGGCGTCGGCCTTGGACCGGGCGTCCCGCTCCAGGCCCTCGGCGCGGCTGCGGGCCTCGCCGACGATCTTGTTGGCCTCGGAGCGGGCCTCGGAGATGGCCTGGTCCGCGGTCTGCTGGGCGAGCGCCAGGACGCGGGCGGCACTGTCGCCGCCGGGGTTCTGCTGCTGCTGCATCGGGTTGCCCATCGGGCCGCCCATCGGCTGGAGCTGCTGCCCGCCCATCGGCTGGAGCTGCTGGCCACCCATCGGCTGAAGCTGCTGGCCGCCCATCGGCTGGCCCATCTGCTGCTGCATCGGGTTGCCCATCGGCTGCAGCATCTGGCCGCCCATCGGCTGGACCAGCTGCTGCTGGCCGCCCATGGTCTGGCCCATCTGCTGCTGCTGCATCGGGTTGCCCATGCCCTGCTGCTGACCGGCGGGCAGCTGCGGGGCGCCGGAGGGCAGGCCGAGCGGCTGGTTGCCCATGCCCTGGCCCATGCCCTGCTGGTTCCCCATGCCCTGCTGGTTGCCCATGCCCTGCTGCGGGCCGGCGAGCTGCTGCGGGCCGCCGAGCTGCTGCGGACCGGGGCCCTGCTGGCCGGGCACCGGCGGGCCGGATATGGCGGCGGGGACGGGTGCGCCGGGGCGGCCGCCGTCCTGCGGGGCCTGCTGCTCCTTGCGCATGTTGGCCTGGTTCTGCGCGGCGGCACGCGTGGCGGCGGCCAGCTTGGCCCGCAGGTCCTCGTTCTCGCGCAGCAGGCGGGTCAGCTCGGCTTCGACCTCGTCGAGGAAGGCATCGACCTCGTCCTCGTCATAGCCTTCGCGCAGCCGGACGGTCGTGAACTGCTTGTTCCGAACGTCCTCGGGGGTCAATGGCATCTCTTCACCTCAACGTGATCGTCGGACCGGCATCCTGTCGCATCGTTCAGAACGACAGGCGCTGCACGAGCGAGATCAGGACATACACAATGATCATCAGTACGAAGAAGGACAGGTCGAGCGCCACGCCCCCGAGACGCAACGGCGGGATGAATCGCCGAAGAAGCTTGAGTGGCGGATCCGTGACAGTGTACGTGGCCTCCAGCACCACGACCATGGTCTTCCCGGGACGCCATGAACGGGCGAACTGGAACACCCAGTCCATGACGAGTCGGAAGAGCAGGATCAGCAGGAACACGGTCAGCACCCAGTAGAGCACCGAACCGAAGATCCCCATCGCGTCTCCCTCTCCCTGGCCGACGTACCGTCAGTGACGCTCTGTCAACAGACCCACACGTGTGGTCGTGGGTTCGGGTCAGCTCTGGTTGAAGAACCCACCCTCGGCGATCCGAGCCTTGTCCTCCGCCGTTACATCGACGTTAGCAGGCGACAGCAGGAACACCTTCTGTGTCACGCGCTCGATACTGCCGTGCAGACCGAAGACCAGTCCAGCGGCGAAGTCTACGAGCCGCTTGGCGTCCGTGTCGTCCATCTCGGTCAAATTCATGATCACGGGAGTGCCGCCGCGGAACTGTTCCCCGATGGTACGGGCCTCGTTGTAGGTCCTGGGGTGCAGCGTGGTGATGCGGTACGGCTCTCGTTCGTTGACGACCTTGGGCATGATCACCGGGGTGCTCTTCTCCAGGTTGCGGTGGCGCTCGGATGTGATGGACGACACGGGAGCCATCCTCGGCTGCTCCTGCCGGATCGGGACCGCGGCGGGCACCGGCTGGGGCGCGATGTGGGCCACGGGCGCCGGCTGGGGGGCGGGAGCGGCGGGAGCGGGGGCCGCGGAGCGGAGGTCCTCGGTCCGGCCGGTGCGGATCGGCTCCGGATCCGCGTCGTAGTCGTCGTCGGGGTCGTACCCCTGGCTGTCGTAGGTCTCGTCCTCGACCAGACCGAGATAGACCGCCATCTTGCGCATCGCGCCGGCCATGCTGCTGTCTCCTCCGCTCATGCGCCCACCGTGTCGCCCTGCGGATGCCGTGGTCCTCTTACGACCTGTCAGGCCGACGGTCCGTCAGACCGCGGAGTGTGCGCTCGGATGCGATCCACGGTTTACCAGCAGACTGATCATCTGCTAGGTTCTGTCCTATTTTGTCCTGCAGTCTGATCTACTTACTCGGTGACGTTACCCGAGCGGTGACCGCACTCCGAGCACCGCCGTACCGACGCGTACATGTGTCGCTCCGGCGGCGATCGCCTGCTCCAGATCCCCGCTCATCCCTGCCGAGACCATGGTTGCAGCCGGATGGGCCGCGCGTACGTCGCTTGCGATTTCCGCCAGCCGCGCGAAGGCGCGCGCCGGGTCGCCCGCCAGCGGGCCGGCGAGCGGTGCGACGGTCATCACACCGTCCAGCCGCAGTCCGGGCGTGTCGGCGATCTTCTCCGCCAGCGCGAGCACCTCGGCGGGCGCCACCCCGGCCCGGTGCCCCCCCTCGCCACCCGCGGCGGAGCCGCCAATGGACACGGCCTTGTCCAGGGCGACCTGCACCAGGCAGCCCAGCGGCGGGCGCTCGGCGGCGCGGACGGCGGCGGCCAGCGAGTCGACCAGCCGGGCCCGGTCCACCGAGTGCACGACGTCGGAGTAACGGGCCACCGAGCGGGCCTTGTTGGTCTGCAACTGGCCCACGAAGTGCCAGGTCAGCGGGAGTTCGACGCAGCGCTCGGCCTTGGGGGCGGCGTCCTGGTCGCGGTTCTCGGCGACGTCGGTGACGCCGAGCCCGGCGAGCAGCGCGGTGTCCTCGGCGGGGTAGGTCTTGGTCACCACGATCAGGGTGACCTCCTCGCGCGGGCGGCCGGCCGCGGCGCAGGCGTCGGCGATCCGGCGCTCGACCACGTCGAGGTTGGCGCCGAGCTGCTCGTAGCGGGCGCGCTGCCCCTCGGTCAGCGCGGCGGAGAAGCCGCCCCCGCCCGGGAACGGACCGTAGATGTCGTTCGTCATGAGTGTGAGGGCCCCAGCCAGACGTAGCTCGCGAGTCGGCCGGTCCGCTGCTCCCGACGGTAGGAGTAGTGGTCCGGTGATTCGAGCGTGCAGACGGATGATCGCACCACATCCTGCACCCCGGCCTCGGCGAGCTGCGCGGCGACCCCGGCGGGGACGTCCAGTGCGGGGGTGCCCCAGGAGGTCTCGGCGTGCGCGGCCGGGACGAGCGCGGCGACCTCGGCGCGCATCGCCTCCGGCACCTCGTAGCAGCGGCCGCAGACCGCGGGGCCGACGGCGGCGACGGTCCGCTCGGGGCGGGCGCCCAGTTCGCGCATCGCGGCGAGCACCGCGGGAACGACCCCGGCGGCCAGGCCCGGGCGCCCGGCGTGCGCCGCGCCGACCACTCCGGCGGCCGGATCGGCCAGCAGCACGGGGGTGCAGTCGGCGGTCAGCACGGCGAGGGCGAGCGGGCGGTCGGTGACCACCGCGTCGACGGCCGGGGCGGTGCCCTCGGGCTGGCGCCCGGTGACCACCGCGACCTCGGCGCCGTGCACCTGGTTCATCCAGACCACGTCGGCCGGGTCCAGGCCCAGCTCCCGGGCCGCGAAGAAACGGTTCTGCTTGACTGCTTTGGGCGAATCGCCCACCGCACCGCCGAGGTTGAGCTCCCCGTACGGCGCGGTGCTCACCCCGCCCCACCGGGTGGTGGAGGCGAAGTGAGCACCGTGTCGGGAGAACGCGTCGATCACTTGAGGAAGTCCGGCACGTCGAGCTCCTCCGCGGGGCTCTCGACGTACGGCTGCCGCACCGGCTGCACCTGCGGCGGCACCGGCGGGGCGGTGGCCGTCGCCGGGGCCGGGGCCTCGGCGGCGCGCACCGGCTCCTCGGCGCGGGTGACCGAGCCGATCGAGCCGTAGGACGGCCGGGCGGCCGGGCGCTCGGGGGCGGCGGACGGGGCCGAGGCGGCACTGGCGGAGGTGGACTTCACCACCGGCTCGCGGACGATCGCCGGCGGCTGGCCGCCGTCGAACCCGGCGGCGATCACGGTGACCCGGACCTCGTCGCCGAGCGCGTCGTCGATGACCGCGCCGAAGATGATGTTCGCCTCCGGGTGGGCCGCCTCGCTGACCAGCTGGGCGGCCTCGTTGATCTCGAACAGGCCGAGGTCGGAGCCGCCGGAGATGGAGAGCAGCACGCCGCGGGCGCCGTCGATGGACGCCTCCAGCAGCGGCGAGGAGATCGCCATCACCGCGGCGGCCTTGGCGCGGTCCTCGCCGCGGGCCGAGCCGATGCCCATCAGCGCCGAACCGGCGTCCGACATGACCGACTTGACGTCGGCGAAGTCCAGGTTGATCAGGCCGGGGGTGGTGATCAGGTCGGTGATGCCCTGCACGCCGGAGAGCAGCACCTGGTCGGCGGAGCGGAAGGCGTCGAGCACCGAGACCTGGCGGTCGGAGATCGACAGCAGCCGGTCGTTCGGGATGACGATCAGGGTGTCGACCTGCTCGCGCAGGCTGGCGATGCCGTCCTCGGCCTGGTTGGCCCGGCGGCGGCCCTCGAAGGTGAACGGGCGGGTGACCACGCCGATGGTCAGGGCGCCGAGCGAGCGGGCGATGTTGGCCACCACGGGCGCGCCGCCGGTGCCGGTGCCGCCGCCCTCGCCGGCCGTCACGAAGACCATGTCGGCCCCCTTGAGGACCTCCTCGATCTCCTCGCGGTGGTCCTCGGCGGCCTTCCGGCCGACCTCGGGGTTGGCGCCGGCGCCGAGGCCGCGGGTGAGCTCGCGGCCGACGTCGAGCTTCACGTCGGCGTCGCTCATCAGCAGCGCCTGGGCATCGGTGTTGATCGCGATGAATTCGACGCCCTTGAGCCCGACCTCGATCATCCGGTTGATGGCGTTGACTCCGCCGCCGCCGATGCCGACGACCTTGATGACCGCGAGGTAGTTCTGGGGTGCTGCCACGTCGGGGCCTCTCGCCTCGAATTTCCGGGTCGGCTCCCCTGGATTGTGAAGGCCGACGGATGTCGATGGGTGGGAAGCACGTGGTTCCAACCCGAACCCTAAACTTGAGGTTGAGGGTTATGGCTGTGCCGGTGTCACCTCGGTGTCGAGCACAGCTCGTTGACACAGGACAGTAGGTCGCAACCGGCGCGTGTTTCAACGAACACGCCGAGCTTCCCTTTTTCTTTTGAGCCTATGTGATCATCGACCCCTCGGTGAAACCGGGGTGACCACCAAGGGTCGGACCGGAGCCGTGGCTCCGTCAATACCGCCCCCGGGGACAGAACTTACCGGATCAACCCGACACCGCCGGGGCATCCGGCGCACTCACGTCGTAATTCGACGCCTTCTGACCGAGCAGTGCCGTCAGCACCGCCGCCTTGCGCGGGGTGTCCTCGGCGCTCCCCCAGCGGACGGTCGCGCCGGAGGCCAGCTTCAGCCGGATGTCGTCGTAGGAGTAGACCGTGAGCGAACCGGCCTGCTTCGCCACGTCCGACGGCAGTCCGGCAGCCACCGTGATCGCCGAGCGGACCAGGGTCGGGCGGTCGATCACGGCCGCCGCGTCCTGGGCCGGCCCGCTCAGTTCGAGGGCCACCACCGGGACGCCCGGCGGGGGCCCGGGCTCCGTGGCGAATTCCACACCGCCGGCGTCGACCTGGACGAAACCGCCGCCCTCGTGCTGGACCGCCGCCACCGCGCGGCGCTCGGTCACCTTCACCCGCAGGGTGTGCGGCCAGCCGCGCCAGACCTCGACCGAGGCCACCCGCGGGACCTTCGCCACCTCGGCCCGGACCTCGTCCAGGTCGACCCGGGCCAGCGGGCCGCGGGCGCTGCCGCCGAGCGCCCGCTCGACGTCCTGCCGGGTCAGCCTGCCGGAGTCCAGGCCCTGGACGGCCACCCCGCGGACGTCCAGCGCGGAGGAGAAGAACACCGTCCAGCCGAGGCCGCCGAGCACCAGCGCGCCCAGCGCGACCAGCACCCCGACGCCCCGGCGGGACAGCCGGAGCCGGGGCGGACGGACCGGTTCGCCGTCCTCCCCCAGCTCCTCCTCGTACTCCTCGTCAGCCACGGCGCCGGCCGCCGCGGGCGGCCTCGATCGCCTCGTACACCATCTGCACCAGCAGGTCGTCGGCGTCCCGGCGGCCGAACTCGGCGGCGGCGCGCGACATCTCCCACAGCTTGGCCGGATCGGTCAGCACCGGCAGCACGTTCTTCAGCACCCAGTCCGGGGTCAGCTCGGCGTCGTCCACCAGCAGGCCGCCGCCCGCCTTGACCATCGGCTGGGCGTTCAGCCGCTGCTCGCCGTTGCCGATCGGCAGCGGCACGAACGCGGCCGGCAGGCCGACCGCGGCCAGCTCGGCGACCGTCATCGCGCCGGCCCGGCAGAGCATCATGTCGGCCGCCGCGTAGGCCAGGTCCATCCGGTCCAGGTAGGGCAGCGCCCGGTACGGCGGCATGCCCGGGATGTCGTCGATGGTCGGCAGCTCGTTCTTCGGGCCGACCGCGTGCAGGATCTGCACGCCGTACTGCTGGAGCCGGGGCGCGATCGCCTGCACCGTCTCGTTCAGGCGCCGGGCGCCCTGCGAGCCGCCGGAGACCAGCAGGGTGGGCAGCCGCTGGTCGAGGCCGAAGTGGTGCCGGGCCTCCGGGCGGACGGTGCCGCGGTCCAGGGTGGCGATGGTGCGGCGCAGCGGGATGCCGATGTACCGGGAGTCGCGCAGCTTGGAGTCGGGGGTGGAGACCGCGACGAAGTCGCTGTAGCGGGCGCCGATCTTGTTGGCCAGGCCGGGGCGGGCGTTGGCCTCGTGCACCACGATCGGGACGCCGGCCCGCTTGGCCGCCAGGTAGGCGGGCATCGCCACGTAGCCGCCGAAGCCGACCACCGCGTCCGCCCTGACCCGCTCGATGACCTCCTGGGCGGCGCGCACGGTGCCGCGCAGCCGGCCCGGGACGGTGATCAGCTCCGGGGTGGGCTTGCGGGGCAGCGGCACGGCCGGGATCAGCGCCAGCTCGTAGCCGCGCTCCGGGACCAGCCGGGTCTCCAGGCCGCGCTCGGTGCCGAGGGCGGTGATCCCGATGGACGGGTCGTGCCTGCGCAGCGCGTCCGCGAGCGCCATGGCCGGCTCGATGTGACCGGCGGTCCCGCCGCCGGCGAGTACGACATGCACCGAAATTCACCGCTCCCTGCGCGGCGGCCGGGCGGCCTTTCGCGCTGTGGTTTTCCTACCTGGCAGCACCCGGTCCAGGACTCGCCCGAACCGGGAGTTGGCCCCTTTTCGCCATCTGCGGGGCCGGGCAGCCAGCGCTGCCTTCGCCGCCGGGGAGCTGCGTGCGAAGCACAGCAGCAGCCCGATGGCGCACATGGCCGACAGCATCGCGGAACCGCCGTACGAGAACAGCGGCAGCGGGACGCCCGCGATGGGCAGGAGTCCCAGCGCCGACCCCAGGTTGACCACGGCCTGAGCCATGATCCACGTGGTGGCGGCGCCCGCCGCGTACCGCACGAACGGGTCCGTGGTGCCGAGGGCCACTCGGATACCCGCGTAGCCTAGTGCCGCGAAGAGCGCGAGCACGGACAGCGTCCCCACCAGTCCGAGTTCCTCGCCGGTCGCGGCGAAGATGAAGTCGGTGTGGGCCTCCGGGAGCTGCCCCCACTTCTCCACCCCGGCGCCCAGCCCGGAGCCGAACGGCCCGCCCGCGGCCAGGGCGTACAGGCCGTGCAGGGCCTGGAAGCAGTCCAGGCTCGGGTCCGGCTTGGTGACGCCGACGCAGGAGAGCCGGCCGAGCCGGTGCGGCACCGTGATGATCAGCGCGGTGCAGGCGACCACCGCGATGCCGAGGGTGGCGGCGAACAGCCGCAGCGGGGCGCCGACCATCCAGAGCAGGCCGAACAGCATGGCGATCAGCACCATGGTGGTGCCCATGTCGCCGCCGATCATGATCAGCATCATCAGCACGACGGTGCCCGGCACCAGCGGGATCAGCAGGTGCTTCCACTGGTCGAGCATGTGGGTGCGCTGCTTGCGGGCCAGCAGGTCGGCCGCCCACAGCAGCAGGGCGAGCTTGGCGAACTCGGACGGCTGGATCTGGAAGAAGCCCAGGCTGATCCAGTTCCGGTTGCCGTTGATCCGCACGCCCACGCCGGGGATCGCCACCAGCACCAGCGCGCCCACCACGCCGAACAGCAGCGGGTAGACGGCGGTGCGCAGCACCCGCACCGGGGCCCGGGTCAGCACCACCGCGATCGCGCCGCCGAGCAGCAGGGCGACCAGCTGCTTGCGGAAGAAGAACGTCATCGGCAGGCCGTACTCCACCACCACGCTCTGCGAGGCGGAGAACACCATCACCAGGCCCAGCACGACCAGCAGCAGCGAGGCGCCCAGGATCAGGTAGTACGGCGTCAGCGGGCGGGCCATCAGGTAGCCGAAGCGCTCCCGGGCGGCCCGGAAGCGGGCCAGCGGCCCGGCCGACTTGAAGGTGGTGGTGGTCGCCGAGATCAGCTGGAGGCCCTGCGGGGGCTCCTTCTCCCTGGTCGGCACCACGGGCTCCTCACGGTTCGGGTCACGGTTCGAGTCTCGGACGGGAACGCGCCGGGGTCCTCCGACGGCGAGGCCGCGCCCGGGCGGTGAGCCGCCGGCGGGCGCGGCCTCGTGGTG
>NZ_JBHUWH010000324.1:0-9182 GCF_042670125.1 Kitasatospora sp. NPDC057198
CAACTCACCACGGAGCCGCTCCACATCCCCCAGCTTCACACCTGAAGAATGCCCACCAACAGGCAAGATCACCCAACGTAACGAAGCACTACTAGACGTCCTCGCACCACTCGGTGGAGAGGACGCCCATCTGGACCTGGTCGTGCCAGCCGCCGGCGCGGAAGACGGCTTCGCGGCGGCGGCCCTCCTCGGTGAAGCCGGCCCGGCGGTAGGCGGCGAGGGCGCGGGTGTTGTAGCTGTTGACGGTGAGTTCGATGCGGTGGAGGCCGAGTTCGGCGAAGCCGTAGCGGATGGTGGTGCGCAGGACGTCGGTGCCGAGGCCGCGGTCCTGGTGGGGCGGGCCGATGATGATGGCGAGGGTGGCGCAGCGGTCCTTCGGGGTGGCGCCGTAGAGGGTGACGTGGCCGGCCAGGTCTCCGGCGTCGAGGGTTTCGACGGAGAGGCCGAGGTCGGTGCCGGTGTTCTGGCTCCAGGCGCGGAACATGTCGGCGAGCCGGGCCTCGGGCTGGGGGTGGACGGGGCCGGTGAGCTGCTGGATGGCGAGGCCGGGTTCGCGCCACCAGCTGGTGAGCCGGGGGAGGTCGGCCTCGCGGAGTTCCCTGAGCCGGACGAGTCTGCCGCTGAGCGGGTCGGTCATGCGGGGCGGTTCCTGTTCCGTGAGGGGGTGGTTCAGGCGAGCTGGGCGGCCTGGAGGCCGGCGTAGGGGCCGCCGGTGCGCAGGAGTTCGGCGTGCGAGCCGATCTCGGCGATCCGGCCGTCGTGCATGACGACGATCCGGTCGGCGCCGCGGATGGTGGACAGCCGGTGGGCGACGACGAAGACGGTGCGGCCGCGCACCAGCCGGGCCAGGGCCTGCTGGACGAGTGCCTCGGAGCGGGAGTCGAGCGCGGAGGTGGCCTCGTCCAGGATGAGCACGCGCGGGTCGCGGATCAGGGCGCGGGCGATGGCCAGGCGCTGCTTCTGGCCGCCGGAGAGGCGGGCGCCGCGTTCGCCGACCACGGTGTCGAGGCCGTCGGGGAGGCGTTCGATGAACTCCAGGGCGTTGGCGTCGCGCAGGGCGGCCAGGACGGTCTCCTCGGGGACGTCCTTCATGCCGTAGGTGACGTTCTCCCGGATGCTGCCCTCGAACAGGATGGACTCCTGCGGGACGACGGAGAGGAACTTGCGGTAGGAGCGCAGGTCGAGCTCCTCCATGTCGCGGCCGTCGAGCAGGATCCGGCCCTCGGTGGGGCGCAGGAAGCCGATCACCAGGTTGAGGACGGTGGACTTGCCCGCGCCGGACGCGCCGACCAGGGCGATGGTCTCGCCGGGGCGGACCGAGAGGTCGAAGCCGGTGACGGACGGGGCGTCCGCGCCGGAGTAGCTGTGGCCGACGCCCTGGAAGTCGATCCGGCCGGTGACGCCGGTGACGTCCGCCTTGCCGGCGTTCTCCTCCAGGTCGGGGGCCTGGAGCACCTCGCCGGCCGAGCGGACCGAGGCCAGGCCCTTGCCGAGCTGCGGGGTGAGGGTGAGCAGGGTGGTGACGGAGCCGGTGAGCGAGGAGAAGTAGGCGCTGAGCATGACGACGGCGCCGGGGGTGACGTTCATCCAGCCGTAGTAGGCGACCAGCGCGGAGCCGGCCAGGCAGCCGACGCCGATCGCGTTGAGCAGGATCCAGGACATCGAGCCGAAGCGGCCGTTGAGCAGGTCCAGGCGCAGGCCCTCGTCGAGGACCCGGCCCAGGGTGCGGTCGACCCGGCGCAGCGCGGTGCGCTCCAGGCCGTGCGCCCGGGTGATCGGGATCAGGGTGGTCATCTCGCCGATGCGGGACGAGAGTTGCTCGACCTCGCGGCGGAAGGACTCGTTCTGGGTGCGCAGCCGCTCGCGCAGCCGGACCACCAGCAGGGCGCTGGCGGGGACGACGACCAGGAAGACCGGCAGGAAGGCGGGGGTCTGGACGGCGATCACGACCAGGCCGCCGAGCAGGGTGGCGATCGCGGCCAGGCCGTTGTCGGCGGTCTGCTGGGAGGCGGTCTCGATGCCCTCGACGTCGCGGATCACCTTGGCCTGCAGGACGCCGGCGCTGACCCGGGAGTGGTAGCCGATGGACAGCTGCTGCATCCGGTGGCACAGCGCGGAGCGCAGCCGGGTGCCCATCCGGCGGATGGAGCCGTGCATCCAGTGCACGTACAGCATGTGCAGCGGCAGGTTGAGCAGCAGGATCGCCAGCAGGACGGCGGAGTTCCACCACAGCACGGATATGTCGCGGTGCTTGACCACGACGTCGACGATGTTGGCGGTGATCAGGGGCAGCAGCCAGACGGGGGCGTGCTTGGCGAAGAAGACGCCGACCGCGCCGAGGACCCGGGCGCGGTCGGGACGGAAGAGGAACAGCAGGGTGCGGACGGGGTGCTCGCCTCGGTAGCGGTGGCTGAGCGATCCGTCGGGCAGGGCCATGGGGGAACTCCAGTGAGGGGTACGAGCAGGCGGTGCCGTCCCATCCTTCCAGCGGGCGGGGTCCCTCGGACTGTCCGCAACCGGACAGTGATACTCCACTGACGGACGTGCCGCCGGATCCGCCGGGCCCGCTCCGGGCCCTTTCGGGTCCGTTTCGGATCCGTTTCGGGCCCGGGTGAAACATCGCGGACCCCCCGGGCCGTCATAGGGCGGATCCGACGAGGGGAGACGAGAAGTGGGCAGTGGTCGGCGGGCCGCCCTGGAGGAGGAGTTCGTCGCGTTCGCGACGGCCCGGTCCGGGCAGCTCTACCGCTCGGCGTACTTCCTCACCGGTGGGGACACCCACCTGTCGGAGGACCTGGTGCAGGAGACCCTGGGGCAGATGTACACCCACTGGCACCGGCTGCACCGGCCGGGCTGGGCCGGGCGGATCGACAACCCGGCCGGGTACGCGCAGACCGTGCTGGTCCGGGCGTACCTGTCGCACCAGCGGCGGCGCAGCAGCAGCGAGCGGCCCAGCCAGGCGCTCCCCGAGATCGCCGAGGACGGGCCGGACTCGGCGCTGCGCCTCGCCCTGGTCGAGGCGCTGTCCCAGCTGCCGCCGCGGGACCGGGCGGTGGTGGTGCTCCGGTACTGGGAGGACCGCAGCGTGGAGGAGACCGCGGCGATCGTGCGGGACAGTTCGGCGGCGGTGCGGACCAGGTGCTCGCGGGCGCTGGCCAAGCTGCGCGGGCTGCTGGGCGGGGACCTGGCGGAGCTGGTGGCGCGGTGAGGGCGGGGCACGGCGGGCGGGGCGGACACGGCGGACCGGGCGGACGGAGTGGCGGAGTGGACGGCGGGGCGAACGGTGCGGGGCGCGGTCGGGACGGCGGGGACGACGCGGAGGAGGAGTTCGAGGTGCAGTTGGGGGCGGCCTTCTGGCTGTCGGGCAGCGGGCCCGAGCCGGAGCTGACGGCCCGGCTGGTCGACCGCGGGTTGGCGGCCGGGCGGCGGCGCAGACGGGCCAGGCAGCGGCGCACGGTGCTGCTGGCGGGGGCGCTGACCGCGGTGGTCGCGGTCGGGGCGGGGCTGCTGGCGCTGCCGCGCGACCTGCCGGTGGAACGGACCTCCGCGGTGGAGCTGGCGCACACCGGCCCGAGTCCGGCGCCGGCGCCGCCGACCGACGGGACGACGCTGCTGCTGGTCGGCACCGACGACGCCCTGGGCGCGCAGGGCGGGCCGGTGCCGGAGGACCTGCTCCACGGCGACCTGCACAGCGGCACGGCGGGCGCGGCGGACGCGGCGGGCAGCGCCGACACCATCATGCTGGTGCACATTCCGGCGGGCGGCGGCGAGGTGCGGCAGCTGTCGCTGCCCCGGGACGTGCTGGTGCCGGGCACCGACGAGGCGCTCGGCAGGGTCTACCTGAACGCCGAGCGGGCCGCGCTGCAGCAGTCGGACGGCGGCGCCGCGGGCGGGGAGCGGTACGAGCGCGGCCGGGAGGCCGGGCGGGTGGCGCTGCTGCGGGCGGTCGAGAAGCTGACCACCGTCCGGGTCGACCACTACGCGGAGGTGTCGATGGCCGGCTTCTACCGCGTCGCCCAGGCCCTCGGCGGAATCCCGGTCTGCCTGAACCACCCGGTGGACGACCCGTACAGCGGGGCCCGGCTCCCGGCCGGGCGGCAGGAGTTGGGGGCGGCCCAGGCGCTCGCCTTCGTCCGGCAGCGGCACGGCGTCGGCGGGCAGTCCGACCTGGAGCGCACCCGGCGCGGCCAGGCGCTGCTGGCGGGGGTGGTGGAGAAGCTGCGCTCCGGCGGGACGCTGGCGGACGCCTCGAAGCTGGCCGCGCTGTACCGGGCGCTGGACGGCAGCCTGGTGGTGGACCAGGGCTGGAGCCCGGTGGACTTCGTCCGCCAGGTGCCGGCGCTGGCCGCCGGGAAGGGCGTCCTGCAGACGCTGCCGGTCACCACGGACGCCACGGGCAACCGGCTGCTTCCGGCGGGCGCGGCCCGCGACCTGCTGCTCGGCGACCGGACGGCCCCGCCCGGGGCGACGGCCACCGCCTCCCCCGCCGCCCCGGCCGCTTCCGCCGTTCCTCCGGCGCTGTCGGACGGCCCGGCCGCCACCCCTACCGCGCCGCTGCTCCTCCTGCCGCTGCCGGAGCCGGTGGAGTTGGGCGGGGTGCCCTGCGTGGACTGACCCGGTGCCGCCGGCGCCCGGCCCTCCGGCTACCGGGCGGACCGGGCCGGGTCGGGCCGGGTCGGGTTCAGTCGAGCGCGGTCCAGCCCCAGGGGCGGGGGCCGTGCTCGCCGAGCAGGCAGGCCAGGCGGTAGCGGGCCTGGGCGCGGTGCCGCGGGTCGGCGGCGGACTGCTGCAACGCGTAGCAGGTGAGCCGCAGTTCGCGGATGTCGCGGAGCACCGGGTAGTGGGGTGACTCGGTGACGTCGGCGCCGTAGGCGGCGCAGAACGCGGCGTACGTCCCGGGCGGGACGGTGCCGAAGGTGTGGCGGCCGACGGCGGTGGTGGTCAGGTCCCATTCGACCGGGCCGAGCGCGGTGCGTTCGAAGTCGAGCAGGTAGGCGGTGGTGGCGGTGACCGCGAGGTTGCCGCTCCAGGCGTCGCCGTGCACGACGGCCGACTGCCGTGCGGGGAGGGCGAGTTCGCCCCAGGCGGTGCGCAGGTCGGCGAGCCGGGCGTGCAGGCGGCGGCGCTGCGGGCCGTCCAGCCCGGCGGCGTCGATCCGGTCGGGGAGGCGGACGAACGGGTCGAGGGCGGGCAGCCGGGTCTCCGGCGGGGGCAGGCGGTGCAGGCGGCGCAGGGCGGCGGCCAGTTCGGCGGCGGTGCCGGGCCGGTGCGGGGGCAGCTCGTACCAGAAGGTGGCCGGGCGGCCCCGGACGGCCAGCGGCGCGGGCGGGTGGCCGAGCGGGCGGACGGCCGGCACCCGGTGCCGGTGCAGCCACCGGGCGACAGTCAACTCCTTCGCCGCGGCCGCGAGTTGGCCGGGCCTGCCGATCCGGGCGACCACCCCGCCGGGCAGCCGCCACAGGGTGTTCTCGCCGGCCCGGATCAGCTCCGCACCGGCGCCGGAGCGCCCGGCGGCGGCGCACGCCTCGGCGAGCAGGGCGGCGGGGGTGGGGCGCTCCACGTCCACGCTCGGTCTCGTTCCGCTCGGCGTCCGGGGCCGGGGCCAGTGTGCGCCGGGGCGGCCGTCGGCGGGAAGGGCGTACGGGGGCACGGGGGCACGCGGCCCCGGGCGCCCCGGGTGCCCTAGTGCCAGTCGCTGATCCGGACGTCGCGGGGCGAGGGCTCGCCCGCGCCGGTCTCGACCAGCTTCTTGAGGCTCAGCAGGTAGACCGCCCACTTGGTGCTGCAGTGGCTCATGAACTCCACCGGTTCCCGCCAGCCTTCGTGCCGGAACAGGACGATCGTCCAGCCGTCCTCCCGCTTGAGCTCGAAGACGATCCGCGTGCCGATCCACTCCTCCGGGCCGTCGACGACCTCCCAGCGCACGCGCTGCGCGGGCTCGGTGTCCAGCACCTTCATGTCGAACCCGCCGGGCGGGAAGCGGAAGCGGACGACGCCACCGGCGCCGGCGTCGCCGTCCGTGTCCTCCGTCCACCAGCCGGCCAGGCCCTCGACGGTCGTCAGGGCCGTGTAGACGTCCTCGGGGGACGCCGTGACGCCGATCCTGTGCAGGATGTCCACCATCTCGGCCACCTCTTCCTGGTACGGGCGCCCGTGGTCGGGCGCGGTGTGCCGGCGCCACCGCGGCGGTGGCACCGTTCCGTGCGGTCGTGCGGTCGTGCGCGGTCGTGCGGTCGTGCGCGGTCGTGCGGTCGTGCGGTCGTGCGGTCGCGACGTGCGGGTCAGCCCTGCCGGCGCTGGATCGTCTCGGCGATGCGCTTGATGCGCCGCAGCCGGGCGTCCCAGGCGGCCCCGACCGATGACAGCTGGGCCACCGCGCGGGCGAGTTGGGCCTCGTCGACCTCGTAGCGGCGCTCGCGGCCGGACGGCGTGCCGTGGACCAGGCCCACCCGGTCGAGCACGCCGAGGTGCTTGGCGACCGCCTGCCGGGTGACCGGCAGCTGCCCGCTCAGCGTGGTCGCCGTCCCGCCGCCGTCGGCCAGCAGCAGGTCGAGCATCCGCCGCCGGGTGGGGTCGCCCACCGCGGACCAGAGTTCGTCGTCGACGACGGCGCTCACGGGGCGGACACCAGCCGTGCGACGTACCCGACGAGGCGGGGCAGGAAGAAGTCCCAGCCCTCGACGTGCTCGCGGTACTGCTCCTCCAGGACGGCCGCCTCCCAGCCCTTCTCCCGGAAGCCCGTCTCGCTGAAGCGCAGCAGTGTGCCGGTGGCCGACGGGACGAGGTCGAAGACCACCAGGAGCGAGTTGGCCGACGTCGCGGCCCCGCCCTCGTCGTGGGTCCACCGGAACGAGAACCGCCGGGGCGGGTCGGCCTCGACCACCGTGAACGGGACGACCTTCGCGTCCGGTGCGGACCGGTCGCCGAAGGTGATGGCTCCGCCGCCGCCGGGTGCCGGGTCGAACTCCGCCTCGTCGGGCCACCACTCCCGCAGGTGTTCGGGCGCACTGACCACCTCGTAGACCACTTCGGGCGCGGCGTCGATGTGGATCTCCCGCTCGATGCTGCCGAACTCCATCGTGCCCCTCCGTCCTCTCGCAACCTCTGGTTGCTCATTACGGTAGACCGGTCGCCGACGATGTGCAACCTTCGGTTGCTTGAATCGCGGATCGGCGACCCGGCCGGCCACCCTTCCCCGAACGGTCCAGACCCTCGCTATTGGTCCAGACCTATTGACGGCCCTTGCCCCCGCTCCTACGATCCGGCTGGGCACCACCCCCCACATGTCCCCACCTCACCCACAGCCGGGCACCGCACCCCCACAGCTTTGGTCATGCCCATGACCAGGTGTTTCGGCGGGAAGGGAGCACGATGTTCCGTCGAAGGTCGTCCACGCCCGTGGAGCGCGCCGCCCAGGCGCCCCGGGTCAGCCACGCCCGGAGCGGCCCGAGCGCCGGACGCCGCACCCTGGCCGGGGTCAGCGCCGCCGCCGTGATCGGCGCCGGCCTCGCCGTGGCCGGTTCGGTCACCGCCTCCGCCGACGTCGCCAACCTGATCGCCAACCCCGGCTTCGAGAACGGCCTGGCCAACTGGACCTGCACCAGCGGCTCCGGCGCCGCGGTCGTCAGCAGCCCGGTGCACGGCGGCACCTCCGCGCTCAAGGCCACCCCCGGCGGCCAGGACACCGCGCAGTGCTCGCAGACCATCAGCGTGCAGCCCAACTCGCAGTACACCCTGAGCGGCTTCATCCAGGGCAGCTACGTCTACCTCGGCGCCACCGGCACCGGCGTGAACGCCTCCACCTGGACCCCGGGCAACGCCTCGTACGGCCAGCTCAGCACCAGCTTCTCCACCGGCGCCTCCACCACCTCGGTGACCGTCTTCGTGCACGGCTGGTACGGCCAGCCCGCGTTCTACGCGGACGACCTGGTGCTCAGCGGCCCCGGCGGCAGCGGCAGCCCGTCCCCGTCGACCAGCACCTCGGCCAGCCCGTCGCACTCCGCCTCGCCGAGCCCCTCGCAGTCGGCCAGCACCTCGCCGAGCCCGTCGAACTCGACCAGCACCTCGCCGAGCCCGTCCGGCAGCCCCACCTCCGGTGACGCCACCTGCCCGACCAAGCCCAAGCCGACCGGCAAGGTGCTGCAGGGCTACTGGGAGAACTGGGACGGCGCCTCCAACGGCGTGCACCCGGGCATGGGGTGGACCCCGATCACCGACAGCCGGATGCTCCAGCACGGCTACAACGTGATCAACGCGGCCTTCCCGGTGATCCTCTCCGACGGCACCGTGCTCTGGCAGGACGGCATGGACGCGGGCGTCAAGGTCTCCACCCCCGCCGAGATGTGCCAGGCCAAGGCGTCCGGCGCGACCCTGCTGATGTCGATCGGCGGCGCCGCCGCGGGCATCGACCTCAGCTCCAGCACGGTGGCCGACAAGTTCGTCGCGACGATCGTCCCGATCCTGAAGAAGTACAACTTCGACGGCATCGACATCGACATCGAGACCGGCCTGTCCGGCAGCGGCAGCATCGGCACCCTGTCCGCCTCGCAGTCCAACCTGATCCGGATCATCGACGGCGTCCTCGCCCAGATGCCGGACGGCTTCGGCCTCACCATGGCCCCCGAGACCGCGTACGTCACCGGCGGCAGCGTCACCTACGGCTCCATCTGGGGCTCGTACCTGCCGATCATCAAGAAGTACGTGGACAACGGCCGGCTGTGGTGGCTGAACATGCAGTACTACAACGGCTCCATGTACGGCTGCTCCGGCGACTCCTACTCGGCCGGCACCGTCCAGGGCTTCACCGCCCAGACCACCTGCCTCAACAACGGCCTGACCATCCAGGGCACCACCATCAAGGTCCCCTACGACAAGCAGGTCCCCGGCCTGCCGGCCCAGCCGGGCGCGGGCGGCGGCTACATGGCCCCCAGCCTGGTCTCGCAGGCGTACGGCTCCTTCAACGGCCAGCTGAAGGGCCTGATGACCTGGTCGATCAACTGGGACGGCTCGAAGGGCTGGACCTTCGGCGACAACGTCAAGGCCCTGCAGGGCCGCTGACGCCGGCCCGCCGGTAGCGGGTACGACGACGGGCGGGGCCCCGGGAGCGATGGTGCTCCCGGGGCCCTGCCCCCATACGGGTCCTGTTCCCTTACCGGCCCAGCCCTCTTCCAGGGCCTGCCCGA
>NZ_JBHUWH010000325.1:0-9179 GCF_042670125.1 Kitasatospora sp. NPDC057198
GTGTCGGACCGGTGCCGCCCCGCCGGGGTGCGCGTGGCGCGCCGCGCGCCGCTCAGACCTGCGGCCGCCAGACCCGCAGGTAGTCCGCGGCGGCGGTGATCGCGTTGTCGTTGGACGGCGCGGGGTGCCAGTAGCCCGCGCAGATGGACAGGTTGAGGATCAGGTAGGCGCTCCAGTTCGGGCCGGTGCCGGTGTGGTCGGAGAAGACCAGCTTGTGGTTGATGTACCAGTCGTTGTTGTACGCCCCGTAGTGGACGCCGATGCTGACCCAGGCGCCGGGGTAGATCTCGTCGGCGTCGGTGTAGTAGGTGCCGGCGCTGTTGATCCGGTTGGAGAGTTCCAGCAGGTTCGGGTTGTCCGGGTGGTACTCGAAGGAGTCGATCTCGTTGCCGCCGTCCTTCCACGTCCACAGCGCGGGCCAGGCGCCGTTGCCGCTGGGCAGTTGCAGCCGGACCTCCGCGTAGTCGCCGGGCCGGACCTGGAAGCCCTGCTGGGTGTACTCGGTGGTGAGCAGGCCGGTGTCCCAGGACTGCTTGCCGTTCTCCAGCCGGTTGGCGCCGGGGGTACCGGTGAAGGTGTTGGCGCCGTTGCGGGTGCTCAGCGCGCCGGGCTGCAGCCAGTCGAGCTTGTCGTCGTCCGGGTTGTGGTTGCCGTACCTGTACGCGCTGGTCCGGTCGTCCTCCCAGGTGGTGCCCAGGGCGGGCGGGTCGGTGAAGTTCTCGTCGAAGACCAGCCGTCCGGCGGGGATCGGCGGGACGGGCGGGGTGACGGACTTGGTGACGGTCAGCGTCTTGCTCGGCAGGTTGTGGTACTCGCTGCCGATCCGGTACCAGCCGAACTCGGTGTAGGTGCCCTCGGCGAAGCTCCGGGCGGCGGTGGTCAGGACGTAACCCTGCGGGCAGATCCGCACGTCGGAGGCGGTGCCGGGGAAGTCCAGCACCTGCTGGTTCGCGTCCCGGACGCCGATGCCGACCTCGTCGACGTCCAGGCAGGCGGTGGAGTTCACCGCGAGCGTGCCGGTGACCTGGGTGTCGGCGACCGCCTTGGTCGGCAGCAGGGCGAGCTGGCGGACGGTGGGCGCGGCGACGGTCAGGGTCTGGCTGGGCAGGTTGTAGTACGTCGAGCCGATCCGGTAGAAGCCGAACTCGGTGTACGTCCCGGCCGGGAAGCTGCGGGTGGCGGTGGTCAGGGTGTAGCCGCCGGGGCAGATCCTGGTCCGGCCGGCCGAGCCGGGGAAGTCCAGGTTCTGCTGGTTGGCGTCCCGGACCGCGACGCCGAGTTCGTCGACGGTGACGCAGGTGGTGAGCGAGCCGACCGAGAGCGTCGCCGCGACCGGGGTGTCCGGCAGGGCGCTGGTCGGGGCGAGGCTGCGCTGCTGGATCCGCGGCGCGGCGGAGGCCGGCGCGGCGGGCAGCAGCGGGACGACGAGCAGCAGCGACAACAGCGCTACGCGGCGGGGCAGGGACACGGAGCTCCGATCGGCCGTCGAAACGGGGGGTGCGGGAGGATGGCGGGTGTGCGGGTGCGGGCGCGGGTGCGGTGACCGGGCACCGGGCTACTGCTCGACGTCGATGGTGAAGGCGCGGGTGGGGACGGTCCGGGTGGGCCGGTCCGGGTCCTGGACGGAGACCAGGCCGCCGGAGAGCCGCTGGCCGGGGCGCACGTCGTCCGCGATCCGCAGCGGGAGGAGCACCGTCGCGGTGCGGCGCAGCGCCAGGCCCTTGCGGAAGTCGCAGACCAACTCCCGCCGCGCGTCGTCGTACCGGCAGCTTTCGGGGAAGACCTTGCCCTCCACCGTGACGTGCTTGGGCAGCTTGACCGTGGTGTGGAAGTGGTCGCTGACCTCGTTGGGGCCGAGGTTGGCCACCAGGGCCCGCACCACGGTGAGGCCGCGCACCTTGGTGCGGTCCACCGACACGTTCACCACCTGCAGGCCGTCCTCGCTGTTCGGGGCCCGCTGTTCGTCCGCGCCGACCGCCGCGCGTCCGCCGAGCGGCGTCACGCCGGACGCCACCGCTGCGGTCCCCGTCCCGGCCACGCACAATGCGGCCGCGATGCCGATGCGCCACCAACCGCGCCGACCGATGCTCACCGTTCAGCCACCTCCCGTCGTCGTCAACTCCCGGCAGGATCGGCCGTTCTCGCGGGTGACGGCGCGGCGACGCACCGCCGCGCGGGCACGAGAACCCGCGCGGCGGACATAGGTCGGACTATCCGAAAGGACGATCCGGTGATGAGCTTCCCGGGGCCGGGGCCGGGCCGTGGCCGGGCCGCGGCCGGGTCGGGGCGGCTACCGGGGCCGGGCCGGTGCGCGGCACACTGGGGGCATGGAACCCACCGAGCCCGAGGGCGGCGAGCCCGCCTGCTTCCTGAACCTGGTGTGCGAGGAGTGCGGCAAGGTCCGCGAGAACGGCCGCTGCCCGCTGTGCGAACCCGCCGCGGAGGCGTCCGGCCCGGCTCCCGCGCGGGAGGACGAGGGCTGATCCCCGGCGGGGCTCAGCGCAGCAGGCCGTGCAGCAGCAGTTCCGCCAGGTGCCCGTACGCCTCGGCGTCGGCCAGGCCGGTGGCCTCGGCGACTTGGCGCTGCTGGATGCGGACCATCACCGAGCTGATCACGTCCGCGGCGAAGGCCACGTGGGTCTCGCGGAAGGCGCCCGCCGCGACGCCGTCGTCGATGAGCTGCTGGATCTGCCGGGCGGCGGCCCGGGTGTTGCGGCCGTAGACCTCGGCGGCGGGTTCGAAGGCGGCCAGGTCGTCGAAGAACCGGGCCGAGCCGGGGGCGAGTTCGGCGGAGACGGCGCGCAGGTAGGCGGCCAGCCGGGCGGCCGGGTCGCTCTCGGCGGCCAGGGCAGCGCCGACCCGGGCGGTGGCCTCCCGGAAGAAGTGCACCACGGCCGCGCGGACGAGCTGCTCCTTCGAGCCGGCCAGGCCGTACAGGGTGCGCTTGGAGCAGTGCAGGCGGGCGGCGAGGTCGTCCAGGGTGAACTGGGCGAAGCCCTCGGCCACGAACAGCGCCACCAGTTCCTCGAAGAGCGCGCTGCGGCGCGCGGCGCCCCGTCCGGTGGGCTGGGGGGCGGCTGCGCGGTCGATCACCCGGCCAGTATGACAGTCGGCCCCGGCCGCCCCGCGTCTCCTCCCCCGCGCCTCCTTTCCCGCGCGGACGCCCCGCTCCCGCCCCGCCCCGCCGGGTGCCCGCTCGGTGCCCGCCGGGTGCCCGCTGCCCGGGGGCTGCCCGCGCCCGACACTCTGCGCTACGCTGACCGGTACTGACGTACCGCTTTGCGTACCGCTTGGAGCCGGAACATGGCCGTGGATCGCTTGCTGCCCACCGAGGAAGCCGCCGACCTGATCGCGTTGACCCGTGATCTCGCCGACCGGGAGCTCGCGACCAGGGTCGCCTCCCACGAGAAGGAGGAGCGCTACCCGGAGGGGCTGTTCGCGCTGCTCGGGCAGGCGGGGCTGCTGGGCCTGCCCTACCCGGAGGAGTTCGGCGGCGGCGGGCAGCCGTACGAGGTGTACCTCCAGGTGCTGGAGGAGCTGGCGGCCCGCTGGGCGGCCGTCGCGGTGGCCACCAGCGTGCACACGCTGGCCTGCCACCCGCTGACCGCGTACGGCACGCCCGAGCAGCGGGAGCGCTGGCTGCCCCGGATGCTGGCGGGCGAGCTGGTCGGCGGCTACAGCCTCTCCGAGCCGAACGCGGGCTCGGACGCGGCGGCGCTGACCTGCCGGGCCGAGCCGGTGGACGAGGGGTACCGGATCACCGGCACCAAGGCGTGGATCACCCACGGCGGCAAGGCCGACTTCTACGCGCTGTTCGCCCGCACCGCGCCCGGCCCGCACGGCGTCTCCTGCTTCCTGGCGCCCGGACGGGCCGACGGCCTGAGCTTCGGCCCGCCGGAGGAGAAGATGGGCCTGAACGCGGTGCCCACCACCGCCGCCTACTGGGACGGCGCGCTGCTGGAGCGCGAGCGGCTGATCGGCGCCGAGGGCCAGGGCCTGCCGATCGCGTTCTCCGCGCTCGACTCGGGTCGGCTGGGCATCGCGGCCTGCGCCACCGGCCTGGCCCAGGCCGCGCTGGACCAGGCCGTGTCGTACGCCAACGAGCGCACCACCTTCGGCCGCCGGATCGTCGACCACCAGGGCCTGGGGTTCCTGCTCGCCGACATGGCCGCCGCCGTCGACTCGGCCCGCGCCACCTACCTGGACGCGGCCCGCCGCCGCGACCTGGGCCGCCCGTTCAGCCGGCAGGCCAGCGTGGCGAAGCTGGTCGCCACCGACGCCGCGATGAAGGTCACCACCGACGCGGTGCAGGTGCTCGGCGGCTACGGCTACACCCGGGACTTCCCGGTCGAGCGGTACATGCGCGAGGCCAAGATCATGCAGATCTTCGAGGGCACCAACCAGATCCAGCGCCTGGTGATCAGCCGCCAGTTCGCCGCCCGCTGACGCCAACCAGCCTTCCCTGAAAGGACGTTCCACCATGCAGCTCTCCGGCACCGCCGCCCTCGTCACCGGCGCCGCCTCGGGCCTGGGCGCGGCCACCGCCGCCCACCTGGCCTCGCTCGGCGCCGCCGTGTACGGCCTCGACCTGCCCAAGGCCGTGGAGTCCGCCCCCGCGCAGCCCGACGGCGTCACCCTGCTCGGTGCGGACGTCACCGAGGAGCAGCCGGTCCGCGCGGCGCTGGAGCGGATCGCCGCCGACGGCCGCCCGCTGCGGCTGGCGGTCAGCTGCGCGGGCATCGCCCCGTCCGCGCGGGTGGTGGGCCGGCGCGGCCCGCACGACCTGGACCTGTTCCGCGGCGTGCTGAACGTCAACCTGGTCGGCACCTTCAACGTGATGCGGCTGGCCGCGGAGGCGATGTCCGGGCAGGAGCCGGACGCGGCCGGGCAGCGCGGGCTGGTGGTCAACACCGCGTCCATCGCGGCCTTCGAGGGCCAGGTCGGGCAGATCGCGTACGCGGCGTCCAAGGCGGGCGTGGCCGGGATGACCATCACGGCGGCCCGGGACCTCGCGCAGTACGGCATCCGGGTGGTCACCATCGCCCCCGGCATCGTCGACACCCCGATGATGGCGGGCTTCTCCGAGGAGGTCCGCTCCGGCCTGGCCGCGACCGTCACCTTCCCGCAGCGGCTGGCCCGCCCCGAGGAGTACGCCAAGCTGGTCGCGATGATCGCCGAGCACGACTACCTGAACGGCGAGACCATCCGGATGGACGGCGCGCTGCGGATGGCCGCCCGCTGAGACCTCCGCCGGGTTCTCCGGGATGGGGCCGACCGGATTCGAACCGGCGTCCTCCGGCTAGGTAGGCCGGTGCATCTGCCGCTGTGCTACGGCCCCGCCCCCGGGTGACGGGGCCGGTCGGATTCGAACCGACGTCCTCCGCATTGGCAATGCGGCGCGCCTGCCGCTGCGCTACGGCCCCGTCGCGGTGATCGTAGGGGCTGCGCTCACCACTGCGCCACCTGATAATCCTTCAGGAAGACGCCCGCGAACGGCTCCCCGGCTTCGCCGCGGACGATCGGGTCGTAGACCCGGGCCGCGCCGTCCACGATGTCCAGCGGGGTGCGGAAGCCGTGGTCGGCCAGCCGGGTCTTCTTCGGGGCCGGGTTCTCGTCGGTGATCCAGCCGGTGTCGACCGCGCACATGTAGACGCCGCGGGTGGCGAGTTCGGCGGCGCTGGTGCGGGTGAGCATGTTGAGCGCGGCCTTGGCCATGTTGGTGTGCGGGTGGCCGGCCGTCTTGTTGCGGACCTCGAACCGGCCCTCCACCGCGGTGACGTTGACGATGTAGCGGCGCGGGTGCGGGGACGCCTCCAGCAGCGGCAGCAGCCGGTCGCAGAGCAGCGCCGGGGCGAGCGCGTTGACCAGCTGGGTCTCCAGCACCTCGGCCGGGTCGAGGCCGCCGAGCGTCGCCGACCAGGAGTTGCCCGGCGCGGTGTCGGGCAGCAGCCCGGCCTCGTCGACCGTCCCGGCGGCGAGCCCGACCGGCAGCAACACGCCTGCGTCGGCGGCGAGTTCGGCGGCGGGCCAGGCGGCGGCGAGCGCGGGCATCGGGCGGAACCCGGGCGCGTGGCCGACCTGCGCGGGCACCGGGCCGTGCTCCCCGGCGGCCAGCAGGGCGTACGACCCGGGCGGGCGGCGCAGGGTCTGCGCGGCGTTGTTCACCAGGGCGTCCAACGGTCGCCCCTCGGCGCGCAGTTGCTCGCACAGGCCGAGGACCTGGCGCGGGTCGCGCAGGTCGATGCCGACGATCCGCAGCCGGTGCAGCCACTGCGCGCTGCCCTCGGCGGCGCGGAAGCGGGCGAGGGTGTCGTGCGGGAAGCGGCTGGTGACGAGCAGTTCGGCGCCGTCGCGGAGCATCATCAGGGCCAGCTGGAAGCCGATCTTGACCCGGCCGCCGGTGAGCAGCACCCGGCGGCCGGTCAGGTCGGTGCTGAGCGCGCGGCGGGCGGTGTGGTCGGCGGCGCAGTCGGGGCACAGCCGGTGGTAGAAGCCGTCGACCTGCCGGTAGTGCTGCTTGCAGACGTAGCAGCGCTGGGGGCGGGCGAGTTCGCCGATCGGGACGTGTCCGGCGGCGGTGGGCAGCGGGGCGTCCTCGCGGCGGTCGGTGCCGCCGGTGGCGGTGGCGCCGACCAGGGCGGCGTCGTCCCGAGTGGTCTCGGCGCGGCGGGTGCGGCGGCGGGCGTGCCGGCCGTCGCGGACGAAGGACTCGGTGCCGCGCTCGGCGCGCAGCCGCACCGGGTGGTCGGCGGGCAGCAGCCGCAGGCGGCCCAGCGTCCGCTCGAAGGCGGCGAGTTCGGCCTCGTCCGGCTCCTCCGGGAGGCTCGACGGGGGCGTGCTCATCGAACGGTCCTCCGGGGGCGGTGGTGCACGGGGGCGACGGGTGGGCCCGGCCGGATTCGAACCGGCGTGTTCCGCACGAGCAGTGCGGCGCGTCTGCCTCTGCGCCACGGGGCCCCCGTCAGGGCCTCCCGGGGGCCGGATTCGAACCGGCGTGATCCGCGCTGCTAACGCGGCGCGTCTGCCTCTGCGCCCACGCCCGGGAGGTGGCAGTGATCCTAACGGCAGGTCGCGGACGACCGGAAGCGCTTTGTCCGCGGGCCCGCGGCGGCGGCCCGGGAGGCCGCCGGTACCGGCGGTGACATGCGGTGTCGCCCTTGACCGGTGATCACCGGAGCTGGCAGCGTGCCGGTATGCCCGCGGCCGGGCAACGAGGCGGCGGCCGGGGCCGAAGAGGCAGGGACGGACACACAGATGGCACCGGACACGGCCGCTCGACGGGACTCGGACTCGGACTCCGCCGCGCACCGCGACTTCCGCGCGGCGCGGGACCACCTCCTGGCGGAGCGCGGCGACCTCGACGCCGCCCGCGCCTTCCCGCGCCCCGCCGGCGAGCACTTCAACTGGGCGCTGGACTGGTTCGACGTCGAGGCGGCGGGCAACGCGGCGGTCGCCCTGCGGGTCGTCGACCTGGACGCGGACGGCACGCTGCGGCAGGAGACGGCGCTGTCCTTCGACGAGCTGCGGGAGCGCTCGGACCGCACGGCCGGCTGGCTGCGCGCGCAGGGCGTCGCCCGCGGGGACCGGATCCTGCTGCTGCTGGGCAACCAGGTGGCGCTGTGGGAGGTGATGCTCGCGGCGATCAAGCTGGGCGCGGTGGTCATCCCGGCGAGCACCCTGCTGACCGCGGACGACCTGGCCGACCGGCTGACCCGGGGCCGGGTGCGGTACGTGGTCGCCGAGTCCGCGCTCACCGGCGGCTTCGCCGGGCTGGAGGGCGGCTGGAGCGGGATCGCGGTCGGCGGGCCCGTCCCCGGCTGGACGGACTACGCCGGGGCGGCCGAGTACACCGGCGGCTTCGCGCCGGACGGGCCGACCCGGGCCGAGGACCCGCTGCTGCTGTACTTCACCTCCGGCACCACCAGCCGCCCCAAGCTGGTGCAGCACACCCACCGCTCGTACCCGGTGGGCCACCTGTCGACGATGTACTGGATCGGCCTGCGGCCGGGGGACGTCCACCTGAACGTGTCCTCGCCGGGCTGGGCCAAGCACGCCTGGAGCAACTTCTTCGCGCCGTGGAACGCCGGCGCGGAGATCCTGATCGTCAACCAGCCGCGCTTCTCGGCCCGCCCGCTGCTGGACGCCCTCGTCCGCCACCGGGTGACCTCGTTCTGCGCGCCGCCCACGGTGTGGCGGATGCTGCTGCTCGAGGACCTGGAGCGGTGGCGGCCGCCGCTGCGCGAACTGGTCGGCGCGGGCGAGCCGTTGAACCCCGAGGTGGTCGAGCGGATCGAGCGGGCCTGGGGCGTCGCGCTGCGCGACGGCTACGGGCAGACCGAGACCACCGCGCAGATCGGCAACACGCCGGGCCGGCCGGTCAAGCCCGGCTCGATGGGCCTGCCGCTGCCCGGCTACGACGTCGTCCTGGTCGACCCGTTCACCGGCGAGGAGGTCACCGGCACCGGCGAGGACGGCGAACTGTGCCTGCCGCTGGCGTCCGCGCCGCTCGGGCTGATGGCGGGCTACCAGGACGACCCGGAGCGGCACGCCGAGTCGATGGCCGGCGGCCGCTACCACACCGGGGACGTGGCGCAGCGCGACGCCGACGGCTACTACACCTTCGTGGGCCGCGCGGACGACGTCTTCAAGAGCAGCGACTACCGGCTGTCCCCGTTCGAGCTGGAGAGCGTGCTGATCGAGCACCCGGCGGTGGCCGAGGCCGCGGTCGTCCCCTCCCCCGACCCGCTGCGGCTGTCCGTGCCCAAGGCGTACGTCATCCTGGCCCCCGGGCACGAGCCCGACGCCGCGACGGCCCGCTCCGTCCTGGCCTTCGCCCGCGAGCGGCTCGCCCCCTACAAGCGGATCCGCCGCCTGGAGTTCGCCGACCTGCCGAAGACCATCTCCGGCAAGATCCGGCGGATCGAGCTGCGCCGCCTGGAGGAGGAGCGCCACGCGGCGGCCGCGGGCAGCGCCACCGGCCTGGGCGCTCCCGGTGCCCCGGCCCGGGGCGAGCGCGAGTTCTGGGAGGAGGACTTCCCCGGCCTCAAGGACGCCTGACCCGCTGTCGGACCGTCCGGGGTGCCCCCTTCCCCCGCGACGGCCGAACGGCGGCGGGCCGGGTGGCCCGCCGCCGTTCGAGGAGTGCCGCCGGGACGTCAGCAGCACAGCCCGGTGTTCTT
>NZ_JBHUWH010000326.1:0-9133 GCF_042670125.1 Kitasatospora sp. NPDC057198
GGCCACCCTGGGAGTCGCCGCGGCGGCCGAGGCCGCGATCGTCGAGGCCGGGAAGCGGATCGTCAACGCCGTCATCCAGGAGATCGAGGACGTGATCATCGGCGAACTGGTGTCGATGGCGGTGGAGCCCTTCCAGGCCGCGATCGAGCAGGCCGTCTCCGGCCTGGTGTTCAAGGGCGTCGAGGCGGCGCTCGGAGCGGGGGCCCGGTGAGCGGCGGGTTCCGGATCGACCCGGAGGCCCTGGGCAGGGCCGCCGACCAGGCGCACGCGCACGCCGACCGGGTTGAGCAGCACGGCCGCAACCTGGACGCCCGCACTCGGGGCAAGCTGCTCGGCAAGGGCCGGCTCGGGCAGATCGTGCAGCGGGCGGTGCGCCCGGTGCTCGACTCCATGATCAAGGACATGAGCAAGGCGATGGCGGGCGGCCACCGCTCGATCGGGCACGGCCTGGAGATCACCAGGAAGAACCTGGACGCGGCCGAGGAGTCGATCCGCAAGAACCTCAGGCACCACGCGCGGGACAAGGACAAGGTCGAGGTGAAGCTCGGCCAGTCGGTCCTCGGGGAGGAGGGCCTGCGGGACCAGTACAAGCGCCGGGTCGCCACCCGGATCGCCGGCCTGCGCAAGCAGGGCCACGGACCGCAGCGGCACCTCGACGCCACGGACGACATGCTGAAGGCCCGGCTGGGCACGCCCGTGGCACCGTTCATGCGGGACGGGACGCCCACGTACCACCGCTCGGCGGGCGGCTACATCCAGACCCGGAACAAGATCGACCCGCTGCACGGCCCCGACCCGCAGAAGCGGCTGCAGGGCGACGCGCTGTACCGGGACGCGGAGAACCCGACCGAGCGGCACTCGTGCGGCGACTTCTCCACCGGCTTCAAGCCGGGCGAGGACGAGGCGTTCATGTACGCGGAGCAGCATGCGCGGAGCCTGCTGGACCCGTCGGTGTCGGGTCCGCAACCGATCCGGTTCAGCCTGGAGGACGCGTGGGGCAAGGACGGCGACCACCACGAGAGGCTGCGCGGGTTCTACGTGGACCCGGCCGACCCCGTCGACGCGAACGGCAAGGTGAACTACAAACCGGTCGACTTCCGGGGGGCGAAGATGTTCGCCTACTTCAAGCCCGACAATCATGGGGGGTACAAGCTGTCCACCATGTTCCCGGAACCCGATCCGGCGAGGAATCCGTGAGCTTCCGGCCGTCCGACCTCCCGCACCACGCCACCGACCCACGGGTCGAGGCGTTCTTCCGGTACGCCCTGTCGCACGAGTTCGTCCGGGACCTGCCCGGGTACCGGGCGGACACGAGGCGGGCGGGGTCGGTGTTCGGGCAGCACCTGCGGGAGGCGTTCGAGTACCTGCTGCGGGAGCGGCCGTGCGACGTCATCGACTGGTCCCGGCTGACCGGGGTCGCCTTCACGGACGAGGCGCGTCTGTACGGTTACCTGCGGGGTGTCTTCGACCACCTCTTCGGCGACCGGCCGGAGCCGCCGGTGCCGCCCGACCCGGAGGCCCCGCCGCCCGACTGGGTCGACCTGCTCTGGTCCTGACCGCCCCTCCGCCCCCGGAAGGAAACCGCCGCACCATGCCGCTCCGTGACGAACTCCCGCCCCGCAGCGGGCCCTGGGCCAGCCGCTTCGACTCCGAGGACGCCCTGTACCGGGCCGAGGACGCGCTGCGGACGGCGGCGCTGGAGAACCACGACCTCTCGCCGATCCTGCCGTTCGAGGAGGTCTACGGGCCGTTCCTGGAGTGCGCGGGCAAGGCGACCGCGATCGCGATCGACCCGCGCGAGCCGTACACGGCGGACGGGGAGGTCAACTACGTCTACGCGGACTTCCTGACCCTCGGGCTGCTGTACGGCGTCTACCGGCCCGCCGAGGGCGTCGGGACGACAGGGCCGGTGGACGAGGACGACCTGTGGAACACCACGGTCTACCCGTACCCCGGGGGCCGCATCGACCCGACCAAGGTCGACCTGGCCGAGCTGGGGCTGGACGTGCCGGGGGTGGACCGCCGGTTCGTGCACTTCTGCGCCGGGGCGCTGGGCGTCGAGGCGGTCGACGATCTCGCCGAGCTGCGCGCGACCTTCGACGCGGCCTGGCCGGACTACCGGGAGGTGATCCGGGCCGGCCTGCTGCACCTGATCCGCGCCCGCCCGCTGACGGTGGCGCAGTGGTACGCGCTCACCTACGTCCCGTTCCCCGGCGAGCGGGAGCTGACGGCCTTCCTCGGACAGGTCTACGCCTACCTGTTCGACGGCTTCGACGCGATGCCGGTGGCCCCGGTGTGACCCGGTGGTGAACGTGCCGCCGCTGCGGTGGAGCTTCCGGCAGGTGCCGGGGTGGTCGGAGGACGAGCGGCTCCGCAGGTTCTACCGGGCCTGCTTCCGGGTCGACACCGTGCACGGGATCGGCGACTTCAAGCCGGCCGCGACCGACGGGAGCGCGTTCGCGGACCGGCTCCGGGAGAGCCTGCGGTACCTGCTGGAGCGGCAGCCCGCTTCGACCGGGGACTGGCTGTCGCTCACCGGGTTCCAGTTCGCCGACGAGGGGGCGCTCTACGGGTTCCTCCTCGGCGTGCACGACCACTTCTACGGCCCCCGCCCGGACCCGCCGCAGGTCCCCGACCCGGACTGGTCCCGGCCCGGGGCCCGGGTCAGCCCGCGCGCAGGGTACCCAGCCGGGTGACGGCCTCCTCGATCACCGGGACCCTCTTGCAGAAGGCGAAGCGGACCTGGGCCCGGCCGGCCTCGGCGTCGTCGTAGAAGACCGCGTTGGGGATGGCGACCACGCCGCAGCGTTCGGGCAGGGTGCGGCAGAACTCGACGCCGTCCTTCTCGCCGAGCGGGGTGATGTCGGTGGTGACGAAGTAGGTGCCCTGGGGTTCGAAGACCCGGAACCCGGCGGCGGCCAGGCCCGCGGTGAGCAGGTCGCGCTTGCGGCGCAGGTCGGCGCGGAAGTCGGCGTAGTAGTCGTCGGGCAGCCGCAGTGCCTCGGCGACGGCGTACTGGAACGGGCCGGCGCTGACGTAGGTGAGGTACTGCTTGGCGGTGCGGACGGCGGCCACCAGTTCGGGGGTGCCGGTGATCCAGCCGACCTTCCAGCCGGTGAAGGAGAAGGTCTTGCCGGCCGAGGAGATCGAGACGGTGCGTTCGCGCATGCCGGGCAGGGCGGCCAGCGGGTGGTGGGCGCCGGTGAAGACCAGGTGCTCGTAGACCTCGTCGGTGACGACCAGCAGGTCGTGCTCGACGGCGAGTTCGGCGACGGCGGCGAGTTCCTCGGGGGTGAGGACGGTGCCGGTCGGGTTGTGCGGGGTGTTGACGAGCAGCAGCCGGGTGCGCGGGGTGATCAGGGCGCGCAGCTCGTCCAGGTCCGGGCGGAAGGCGGGCGCGCGCAGGGTCAGCGGGACGCGCCTGGCGTCGGCCATCGCGATGCAGGCGGCGTACGAGTCGTAGAACGGTTCGAAGGCGATCACCTCGTCGCCGGGCTCCAGCAGGGCCAGCAGGGCGGCGGCGATCGCCTCGGTGGCGCCGGCGGTGACCAGCACCTCGGTGTCGGGGTCGTACGTCAGGCCGTAGAAGCGCTGCTGGTGCTCGGCGATCGCGGTGCGCAGTTCGGGGACGCCGGGGCCGGGCGGGTACTGGTTGCCGCGGCCGTCCAGCACGGCGCGGGCGGCGGCCTCGGAGATCTCGCGGGGGCCGTCGGTGTCGGGGAAGCCCTGGCCGAGGTTGATCGAGCCGGTGGCGGTGGCCAGGGCGGACATCTCGGCGAAGATCGTCGTCCCCATGCCCGCCAGACTGCGGTTCAGCAGCGGCCTCGTGCTCATCGGTGGCTCCTCGCGAACGGTGTGGTGGGGCCCATCATCCAGGGGTGCGCGGCGGACGCCAAGGGCCGTCAGCGCGGGAGCGACCGGAGCGCCTCGGCGAGGGTGGTGCCGGTCGGGCGGTCGGCCACGAACTCGGGGTCGATGTAGTCGGCGAGGTACCAGAGCCCGTCGGCCTCCAGCAGGGCCGGGCAGGGGACGGCCTCCGGCGGGGCGAAGACCAGGGCGCGGGTGACCGGCAGCCGCCGGCCGTCGGCGCCGAAGCCCTCGACCTGCTCGCCCGGGTACAGGGTGACGTCGGTGCGGCCGGCGGCGGCGCGGACGTCGTCGAGGGTCCAGTCCTCCGGCAGCGGCGGGGCGGTGAGTTCGAGGACGGCGGAGCCCAGCCGGGGGCGGACCCACTCGCCGTCGCGCTCGATGCCCAGGACACCGCCGACGAAGGCCATCCGGCGGGTGCGGCCCGCCAGTTCCCACTCGAACGGGACGACGGACAGGTGGGCGGGGAAGTGCCCGTCCTCGATCCGGTCGGCGGTGGCCGGGGCGGCGCCGTCCCGGTCGTAGCGGTGGGCGAAGAACCGGGTGATCCAGCCGGTGACGTCCGAACCGCCGGAGTAGGAGCGCCACTTGTAGATCGAGCCCCAGAACTCCTGGTCGACCGGGCCGCCGGCCGCGGTGGCGGCGATCTCGTCCAGCACCGGGTGCAGCCTGCGCAGCCACGGCCGCAGTCCCTCGAACCACTCCTCCAGCCCGCGCGCCCGGGAGGCCAGCAGCCGCCAGTCCTGCGCGGTGCCCTCCAGCCGGACGCGCGGGATGCCGCATATGGTGATCCAGCGGAAGTCGTAGTACGGGCTGACCACGTCCATCAGGGCGATCAGGACGGCGGACGCCTCCACCGGGGTGGTGGTGGAGAAGGCGGGCTGGAACAGGTCGGCGACCTCGTCGCCGATCCGGGCCCGCAGCGGCCCCTGCACCAGGTGCAGCGAGCGCTGCCAGTCGGCGCCGCCGAGCAGTGCGTCGTCCCGGACGGTGATGGTCTGCTTCTTGCCGGGGGTGTCGGTGAACACCCCGGCGTAGCCGTCGGCGTTCAGCCGGACGTGGGTGGCGACCTCGTGCACCACCGCGTACCAGAGCAGGTCGGGGCTCAGGCTCAGCGGCAGGTGGGCGTCGAAGCACAGGTGCAGGGCGCGCAGCAGCAGGCTGGCGGCGGAGTCGTCGTCGGGGGCGTCCGGGTGGCCGAGCAGCCGGTCGGTGGTGCGGTGGTGGACGGCGTGCGGCTCGCGGACGGCGGTCCACAGGAAGGCGCCGTTGTCCAGTTCGCGGAGCTTGGCCGCGCGGGCGGCCGCGGCCGGGTCGTCGGCGAGCGGAAGGGTCAGTTCGACGGCCATCGAGGGCTCCCTGGGGCGTGGTCGGCCGGGCCGGCGGCGGCGCCGGGGCGAGCAGATCGTAGTACCGGTGAGCCGGTCGGGTCGCTCCCGCACCACCCGTCCCACGGGTCGGGTATTTTCCCGGGAATTCCGTGGGGCCTCTCCGGTGGAGGTCCACCACTCTGATTCCGGGGGGATTTTCCGCTCATTCTTCCTGCGGGGAAATGTTCCGTCGGCGGAGCGCACCAGGTCAGCCGAGTGCGCCGGAGAATGCGTCCTACGCCGTTCATCGTGGTTCACGGCCGCGCTATTGACGTGTCATGTTCACGGGCGGCAGGGTTGCTCCCGCCCGGCCGTCCGGCCGGGCGCAACCGCGAGCAGGGAGGTTCTCGTGAAGTCGACCGCTGCCCTCAAGAAGACCGCGAAGAAGATCACCGTCCGTCGGACCGGCGACGTCCGTCTGACCTCGGCCGCCTGTCAGTGCCCGTACCACGCGGCCGCCTGACGGTGACCCCGTGAGCCGGGTCCGGGCGGGCCGGAACGCCCCGTCCGCCCGGGCCCGGCCCGGCACGTCCGGGGAATTCCGGAAAAACCGTCCGGGCGGCCGGTCGGAATTCCGCGTTCCGTGAAACGCCCGATACTTCTGGGAGCGCCGTGAACGAATCCACCATCGCGCTGCACGAGCTGAGTTTCGTCCCCGAGGGCGACGAGGTGCTGGTCGGCCGACTGGACACCGGTTCGTACGCGGTGTTCCCGGCCGACGGCGCCCAGCTGCTCCGCCGGCTCACCGAGGGAATGCCGCTGGACGCGGCCGCCGACTGGTACGAGCAGACCTTCGAGGAACCGGTGGACGTCGAGGACTTCCTCGACACCATCCGCGAACTCGGCTTCGTCCGGGACGCCGGGGACGAGCGGGCCGAGCCCGCCGCGCCGGTCCGGTTCCGCCGGCTGGGCCGGGCGGCCTTCTCCGCCCCCGCCTGGGCCTGCTACCTGGCCGCGGTGCTGCTGTGGCTGCTGGCGCTGACCCGGTACGACGGGCTGCGGCCCGACCCCTCGCAGATCTTCTTCGTGAAGTCGCTGCTGGTGGTCCAACTGGTGATCACCTTCGGCCAGGTGCCGCTGCTGCTGGCGCACGAGGGCTTCCACATCCTGGCCGGGCGCCGGCTCGGCCTGCCGACCAAACTGCGGCTGAGCAACCGGCTGACGTACATCGTCGCCGAGACCGAGACCAACGGACTGCTCAGCGTGGAGCGCCGCAAGCGCTACCTGCCGTTCCTGGCGGGCATGCTGTGCGACGCCGTGGTGCTGGCCGGCCTCGACCTGGCCGCGCTGGCCGGACGGCACGCCGACGGCTCCTTCTCCACCGCGGGCCGGCTCTGCCTGGCGCTCGGCTTCACCGTGGTGATGCGGATCGGCTGGCAGTTCCAGCTCTACCTGCGCACCGACCTGTACTACGTCTTCGCCACCGCGCTGGGCTGCTACGACCTGCACGAGGCGGCCAAGGCCGGGCTGCGCAACCGGATCTGGCGGTGGCTCGGCCGACCCGGGCGGCAGGTCGACGAGAGCCGGTGGACCGCCCAGGACCGCAGGGTCGGCGCCTTCTACGGCCCGTTCATCCTGCTCGGCTTCTGCACCCTGGCCGCGATCACCGTGTTCGCCAGCGTCCCCGTCACCCTGGAGTACCTGCGGATCGCCGCCCGCGCGCTCGGCTCCGGCCGGGTCGACGCCCACTTCTGGGACTCCGCGCTCTCGCTGCTGCTGAACGCGGCCCAGGTCGTCGCGCTGATCGTGCTCGCCCGCCGCAAGCGCCGCGAACAACGCCCCGCCCCACTCGTCTCCCAGGAAGGGTGAACCCGCAGATGGCCGCTCACCGCTGGATCACCGGCCCGCTCCCGACAACCGCCGCGCCGGACATCGCACCGGACACTGTGTCGGACGCGGACCGCACGATCACCGCCCGCTGCCACCGGCGGCTGCGCGGGCCGTACACCGGGGTGGACACCGTGCTGCGCGCCCTGCTGCCCGAGGCCGTCCGCCGGTGGCCCGAACTGGTCGACTTCCACCGGGTGGAACTGCTGTACGGGATGCCCGAGTCGGCCGACCTGATCGGCCCCGCGCCGCGCACCCTGGCGCACGACTCCTCCTACCGGGAGCGCACCCGGTTCTTCGGCTCCGGGATGATCCGCTGCATGAGCCAGGGCGTGGTCACCTTCCTGGTCGAGCACGCCCGCCGGCTGCGTACGGCCGGCGACCCGCCGCCGCACCTGGTGCTCACCCAGGTCGAGCACGCCGAACCGACCACCCAGGAACTGCTCGCCCTGCTGCTGCGCCGGGCCGACCCCGCCCTGCTGCGGGTCACCGTCCGCACCGGGCCGGGCGAGCTGCCCGCCGAACTGGACGCCGCGCTGCGCCGGTACGCCGAACCGGCCGAGGAGCACGGCACCGCCGCGCACCGGCCCGGATACGGCGGCGAGGCGGCCGTCCGGGCGTACGTGCGCGGCGACTGCACCTCCGACGACCCGGTCGAACTGCGCGCCTACCGGGAGGCCGCGCCGGAGCTGCGGGCCCGGCTGCACGACCGGCGGGCCGAGGAACTGGAACGCGCCGGGGTCGGCCCGGCGCAGCTGGTCGGGGCGCTGGCGCACCACCGCGAACACGGCGGCGACCCGGGCGGGGCCGGGCGGCAGGCGCTGCTGGCGGCCCAGCGGTACTGCGTCGAGGTGGGCTTCTCGGCCGCGGTGATCGACCTCGGACTGCGCGGCCGGGCCGTCACCGACCCCGACGAACACCCGCACGACTTCTGGGAGTTCACCCAGCAGGCGGCCGCGGCCTGCATCCCGCTGGGCCGCACCGGGCAGTCGATGGAGCTGTACCTCGACGTCATCCAGCGCTTCACGGACCCCAAGGTCCACATGATGACCAGCTACTCGATCGCGATGCTGCACACCCGCTTCCTGCGCCCGCGCGACCACGACCTGGCGCTGCGCTGGCAGAACAACGCGGCCGCGATCGCGAGCATCCTGCCCGACGAGGCCGAGCGGCTCACCTTCAGCGTCTTCCACGACAACGGCCTGGCCCTGGTCGAGATGCACCGCGGCAACCTGGACCGCGCGCTGTCCCTGGTGGAGTCCTGCATCGCCCGGCTGGACGCCCGGCTGACCGAGGACCAGTGGCGCCTGCACCGCTCCCAACTGCTGTACAACCGGGCCCGGTTGCTCACCGCCACCGACCGGCTGGACGAGGCGTACGCGGACTACACCACCCTGGTCGACCTCGACCCGTACTACACCGACTACCTCTCCGAACGGGCCCGGATCCACCGCGCCCGGGGCGACTTCGACGCCGCGCTGGCCGACTACGACCGCGCGGTGGAACTCGCGCCGCCCTTCCCCGAGCTGTACTACAACCGGGGCACCGCCAGGGCCGAGGCGGGCGACACCAAGGGCGCGCTGGCCGACTTCGGGTACACCCTGGAGATGGAGCCCGACGACCTCGACACCCGGCTGGCCCGAGCCGAACTCCTGCTGGAGGAAGAGGAGTTCGACGCCGCCGAGGCGGACGTGGCGGCCGGCCTGGAACTGCGCCCCGAGGACCCGCGGCTGCTGTGCATGCGCGGCACCGTCGCCCTCCAGCGCGGCGACCTCACCGCGGCCCTCGACGCGCTGGACGCGGCCCTCGCCCGCGACCCCGAGTACCCGGCCGCGCTGCTCAACCGGGCCGTCGTCCACCACGAGCAGGGCCGCCCGCCGGCCGCCGTCGCCGACCTGACCGCGCTGCTCGACCTGGTCGGCGACGACCCCGACGTGCTGCTCAACCGGGGCATCGCGCACCGGGCCGGCGGCCGGCCCGACCTCGCGCTGGCCGACTTCGACCGGGCCCTCGCCCTCCCCGGCGCGGACCTGACCGAACTGGCGGTGCACCGGGCCCGCTGCACCGGC
>NZ_JBHUWH010000327.1:0-9065 GCF_042670125.1 Kitasatospora sp. NPDC057198
GGCGCGCCCCCCCCCACCGCCCGCCGGGCCGGAGGGGCCGGGCGGGCGGTGGCGGTGTGCGGTGGGGCTACCTGCTGGTGCGCGACCTGCCCCAGGCGGGGGCGACGAGGGCGACCAGGAGGACGGCGAACCCGATCTGCAGGAGGTGCCTGATCCAGTCGATTCCCCCGGTGTGCCGGACGCCGATCCAGCCGGACACCAGGTTGCCGATCAGGGCGCCGGCCGCACCGAGCAGCATGGTCAGCCACCACGGGATGGACTGCGGCCCGCGCAGGATCAGTTTGGCGAGGAGGCCCAGCACGAGGCCGATCAGCAGAATCCAGATGATTTGGAACATCGAAACCCAGCCCTTCCGGTCGGTCGCCGGCCGGTCGACGGCGGTGCGTCGTGCGGGGGTCCGCCGGCGTGCGGTCCGTACCAGCCATGATCGCTCGACCTGTCGCTCCGGGCATCTCGACGAAAATCCCCACCGGAAAGTTTGCAAAACCTCAGTAAAGGGTACGGGGGCTGCCCGAACCGGGGGACCCGGCGATTGCGTCACCGCAGGGTGTGGTGGGATAAACGAGCTGAGCGGACGTCACGTCCTACGGGGGGACACGGAGATGGCAGCGGGTTTCGGCTACGAACTGGGTGAACTGGCGAAGATCCAGCGGGAATTCCAGGCGATCCAGCAGCGCATGGGGGAGCTGTCCGAGCAGACCGGCCGGATCAAGGGGGTGATGGCCAAGGCCGTCACCACCGACCTTGCGGCCGGCGCCCTCGGCAACGTCATCGGCTTCGGCGCGGTGGTCGCCCGGGTGCGCGAACGGGTGAGTGCCGTCCAGCAGCAGATGGCCGCCCTGGAGAGCGCCAAGAAGCAGCTCACCGAGAACCTCGGCAGCGACGTCGGCAAGCTCGGCACCATCGCCAAGCAGTACGCGGAGGCCGAGCGGCGCGCCCGCGAAGGGCTCGGCAAGCCCGGCCAGGGCGCGCACCCCGGGCAGCCGGCCGCCCCGAAGAAGCCCGGCGGCTCCAAGCCCACCCCCGCGCCCACCACCCCGAAGAAGCCGGTGGCGACGCCGCCCGGCCCGAAGAAGCCCACCGGCGGGGGTACCGGCGGCAGCGACCCCAAGCCGGCCGTGTCGAACGAGGGAAAGATCGACAAGGGCGACGTCACCTTCCACGGCAAGGGCAAGTACAAGGGCGGCGAGGCGGCCTGCCGGGAGTACGTCTCCCAGGCGCTGGACGCGATGGGCATCACCGACCCGAAGGCCCGCGAGGCGTGGACCAAGGGCATGCTGACCATCGCCGGGCGCGAGTCCGCCTACAACTCGCCGAACTGGCAGGTCAACCAGGACGCGAAGCACGACGTCAACGTCAACGGGCCGATCCAGTCGGACGGCGCCCCGCTGAACTGCTCGCGCGGCGGCTGGCAGACCGTGCCGGGGACGTTCGCCGCGAACCACGTCAAAGGCACTTCGACGGACATCTACGACCCGGTGGCCAACTGCGCCGCGTCCATGCGGTACGTCATGAAGACCTACGGGGTCTCGGCGGACGGCCACGACTTGGCGGCCAAGGTGCAGCAGGCCGACCCGTCCCGTCCGCCGCACTGGTACTGATCCACCGCCGCACCGGCCTCCGCCGCACTGGTACTGATCCACCGCCGCACCGGCTCCCGCCGCACCGGCCTCCGGCGCGCCCGCCCCCGACGTCCCGGCCCTCGCCGGGCCCGTCGACCGGCAGGCGCGTCCGGGATTCACCGTTCACTCACCGTCACCTTCGACCTCCCAGGGATACACGTGCGTTCGCTCCGCCTCGCCGCCGCCACGGTGGCCCTCCTGTCCGCTGTCGCCGTCCTGTCGGCGTGCGACCCCGACGGCACCGACTCCGACGGCACCGGCACCGGTGCCGCCGCACCGAGCACCACCGCGCCGGGCACCACCGCGCCGGACGCCGCCGGGGCGAAGTCCCCCGGGGCGGCGAAGACCTCGGCCGCCTCCGACGGCGGCGCGGCCGGGAAGGCCGGGCGGCTGCCCGCCGGGGTGTGGATCGACCCGAAGGCGGTGCCGCTGAACGCCGCGCTGCACTGGAAGGCACCCGGCTCCGCCGCCAAGGCGCTCGGCGAGAAGGGCAGGCTCCGGATCGAGGAGCTGTGCAAGGCCCCGCGCGACGACTCCTTCACCGAGGTGCCGATGGTGGAGACCGCCTCGCTGGGCGGCTCGCCCGGGGACTGGACGGCGGACGAGACCATCGCCAGCTTCGGCTCGGCGAAGGACAGCAGCGGGCGGGCCCAGAGCGCCTTCCTGCTGCTGGGCTCCGTCGTGCAGGGCCTGAAGGACTGCGGCAGCGCCGTGCCGGGCGCGAGCGTGAAGGTCAGCTCCGAGGACAGCACCTTCGCCGCGGCCACCCTGACCATCCCGCAGGCGGGTGGCGGCAGCGTCGAGGTGCACGAGTACCTGTCCGTGCAGGACGGCTCGGTCGCCGAACTCACCCTGCACGCCGAGCTGCCCAAGGGCGGTCGTCCGAAGACCGCCTGGTCGGCCCCCGCCGACCAGGGCGTGCTCGACACCCTGGGCAAGACGGTCTGCACCGCCTTCGGCGACTGCTGACCCGCTCCGCCCCGCTCCACTCCGCTCCACTGCTCCGCCCCGCTCCACCGGGCCGGTCCGCGCACCCGCGGACCGGCCCGCGGCCGTTCACCGGCCGTCCCGGGGCCGACAGTTGGGGAGTTCTTGACCCGCCGGCCCTCGACAGGTACCTCTCACTCAGAGCTAAAATCGGAGGCATGGGAGAGCAGGCGGAACGCGACCGCGACCGCGACCACGGGCCGGACGCCGAGGAGTTCGCCGCCCTGCTGGTCGGCGTCCAGCGGCTGACCCGCCGCCACCTGCGGGCCGGGCTGGACCGGCCGCGGCTGCGCGGCGCCCAGGCCGAACTGCTGCGCCTGGTCGCGGACGCGCCGGGGATGCGGGTCTCGGAGGCGGCCGCGGAGCTGTCGCTGGCCGGGAACTCGGTCTCCACCCTGGTCAACCAGCTGGTCGGGCTGGGGCTGCTGCGCCGCGGGAGCGACCCGGCGGACCGGCGGGCGGCGCTGCTGTACGCCACCGGGGAGGCCGTCGAGCGGCTGGCCGCCTGGCGGCAGCGGCGCACCGAGCTGCTCGGCGAGGTGCTGGCGGAGCTGGACGGGGCGGACCGGGCGGCGCTGGCGGCGGCGGTGCCCGCGCTGCGGGCGGTCGCGGCCGGGCTGCGGGCCCGGGGGAGCGGCGCGGGAAAGGCGGAGGCGTGAGCGAGCAGGAGCAACCGGCCGTCCGGTGCCGGGAGTTGGCGTACAGCTTCCGGCGCGGCCGGGGCAAGGGCCCGGTGGTCCGGGCGGTGGACGGGGTCGACCTGGAGGTGCGCCCCGGCGAGGTGTTCGGGCTGCTGGGGCCGAACGGCGCGGGCAAGACCACCACGATCCGGGCGATCACCACCCTGCTGCCGACGGCGCGCGGCATGGTCGAGGTGTTCGGCCACGACTGCGCCGCCGAGCGCACCGCGGTGCGGCGGCTGCTCGGCTACGTCCCGCAGGCGCTGTCCGCGGACGCCGGGCTGACCGGGCGGGAGAACGTCGCGCTGTTCGCCCGGGTCTTCGACGTGCCCCGGGCCGAGCGCGCCGAGCGGGTCGCCCAGGCGCTGGCCGCCGTCGACCTGACCGAGGCCGCCGACCGGATGGCCGGCACGTACTCCGGAGGCATGGTGCGCCGGCTGGAGCTGGCCCAGGCGCTGGTCAGCGCGCCCCGGCTGCTGGTGCTGGACGAGCCCACCATCGGGCTGGACCCGATCGCGCGGGCGGGCGTGTGGGAGCGGGTGGACGCGGTGCGCCGGGCCACCGGCATGACGGTCCTCGTGACGACGCACTACATGGACGAGGCGGACCGGCACTGCGACCGGATCGCCCTGATGGACCGCGGCCGGATCCGGGCGCTGGGCACCTCCGAGGAGCTCAAGGCGCGGGTCCGCGCCGAGGACCCGGACCGGCAGGCGCCCACCCTGGACGACGTGTTCCGGCACTTCTCCGGCCGCGCGCTGGCCGACGATGCCAAGGAAGGGGAGTTCTCGGATGTCCGCCGCACCCGCCGCACCGCAAGCCGAGTCGGCTGAACACCCGTCCGCCGGGCCCGAGTTGGGCCTGCTGCTGGTTCCGCCGAGGGCCCGCACGGGCTGGCGGGTGGTGCCGGCCCGGGTGGGCGCGATGTGCGCCGTCGAGCTGCAGAAGCTGCGGCACGACCGCACCGAGCTGTACACCAGGGCGATCCAGCCCGCGCTCTGGCTGCTGATCTTCGGCGAGACCTTCACCCGGCTGAAGGCGATCCCGACCGGCGGCACCCCGTACCTGGACTACCTGGCGCCCGGCATCATCGCGCAGTCCGCGATGTTCATCGCCATCTTCTACGGCATCATGATCATCTGGGAGCGGGACTCCGGGGTGCTCACCAAACTGCTGGTCACCCCGACCCCGCGGGCCGCCCTGGTCACCGGAAAGGCGTTCGCCGCGGGCGTGAAGGCGGTGATCCAGGCCGCCGTGGTGGTGGTGCTGGCCGCGGTGCTGGGCGTCGGGATGACCGCGAACCCGCTGCGGCTGCTGGGCGTCGCGGTGGCGGTGGTGCTCGGCTCGGCGTTCTTCTCCTGCCTGTCGATGACCATCGCGGGCATCGTGCTGACCAGGGACCGGCTGATGGGCATCGGGCAGGCCATCACCATGCCGCTGTTCTTCGGCTCCAACGCGCTGTACCCCGTCGACCTGATGCCGGGCTGGCTGCAGGCCGTCAGCCGGGCCAACCCGCTCAGCTACCAGGTGGACGCGCTGCGCGGACTGCTCATCGGCACCCCGTCCCACCTCGCGCTGGACTTCGGGGTGCTCGCGCTGGCCACCGCGGCCGGGATCGCCGCCGCCTCCGCGCTGCTGGGCCGGCTGGCCCGCTGAGCGCCCGCCGGGCGCGGCGCACCGGCGCGCCGCGCCCCCGTGGGCAGCAGTGGGACGTCACATGTCGTTCAGGGTGGGGCGGACCTCCGGGCCGGCCGCCCCGCCCGCCGCGAGCAGCGCCTCCAGCGCCCGGTCCACCCGGGCCCGCTCGGCCTCCCCGCCCGGCGGCACCAGGCGCAGCGTCTGCCGCACCCACGCCGCCACCCGGGCCGCCGGGGCCTGGAGGAAGGCGTCCCCCTCCGGGGAGCAGAGCATCAGCGTCACCATCCGCCGCCCGTCCACCACCGCCGGCCAGACCCGCACGTCCCCCAGCCCGGTCGGCCGCAGCAGCCCCTGCGCCAGCAGGTCCCGGGCGAAGAACCAGCCGATCGGCACCGCCGAGTCGACGTGGAAGGCGACGTGCACCGCGTACGGGTCGTCGGGGCGGTACGCCAGCCGCGCCGGGACCGGGAATGCCTCCTCCGGCGACAGCAGCAGATCCATCACCAGGTCCAGGCGCAGCTCGGCGGGGCTCTCCATCACGGATGTCTTCTCCACTCGATCCGGCCCGGCGGGTCCGGGCTGGTCCGAGCAGGAGACTAGAGCCGCCCGGCGCGCCCCCCGCACCACCGGGCGCCAACGCTGTCCGGACGAACAGCGCGGCCCCGCCCCCGCCTGTGGGCGGCGACAAAACGATCCCCCGGGCGGCCCGACCGGCCGTCAACACCCGCCCGCCCCCTCACCCGTGGAACGCCCGTACGACCACCGTCCGTCCCGGCACCCCACGGCCTGCCCCGACCGCCCCGGGCCCCCGCGCCGACCGAGCGCGCCGCCCCGCGCCGCCTAGGCTCGCCGCATGGGCACCCGACTCCCCGCGGCGCCGGCCGACTCGGCCGCGCGACTGGCCGGCCACCTGCTCGACCGGCTCACCGCGCTCACCGAGGAGACCGTCCGCCGGATCCGCGACACCATGGCCGTCTACCGCAGCGCCGGGCCGCTGCCCGCCGGGGACCTCGCCGAATCCGTCCGCAGCAACATCGAGTTCACCCTGCGCCGGCTCGCCCACGAGGACGGCCTCTGCCTGGAGGCCCCGCGCCGCACCGGGCGGCTGCGCGCCGAACAGGGCGTCCCCGTCGCCACCGTGCAGTCCGCGTTCCGGATCGGCTTCGCCCACCTGTGGGAGACCATGGCCGCCGAGTCGCTGCGCCACGGCCTGGCCACCAGCGCGGAACTGGTGCAGATGGCCACCGACGTCTGGCGGTTCAACGAGGAGTCCACCACCGCCATGATGAACGCCTTCAACGAGACCACCGCACTGCTGATGGTCCGCCGCGACCAGGAGCGCTCCGCCCTGGTCGACGTGGTGCTGCGCGGCGGCATGGGCAACCCCGGCTCCGTCCTGGAGGCCGCCGACATGCTCACCCTCCCGTACGACGGCACCTTCGCCGTCGTCGTCGCGCACGCCCCCGGACTCGCCCGGCAGGCGCTGCCCGACATCGAACCCACCCTGCGCGAGCACGACATGGGCTCCGCCTGGCGGCTCACCCCCGACGCCCACATCGGCATCGTCTCGATGCGCGCCGCCGCCGCGATCGACCTGCTGGTCGACGCCCTGCGCGGCCAGACCGTCCGCCGGGCCGGGGTCAGCCCCTGCTACACCCGGCTCGACCAGACCCCGCAGGCGCTGCACCTGGCCCAGGTCGCCCTGGCCAGCTCGGCCCGACCGGACGAGACGGTCACCCTGTTCGACGCCAACCCGCTGCCGATGCTGGTCGCCTCCGCCCCCTCCACCGCCTCCCGGATCGGCAACCAGGTGCTCGGCCCGGTCATGGAACTCCCCGACGGGCAGCGCGAACAGCTGCTCACCACCATGTCCACCTGGTTCGCCGTGGACGGCTCCGCCGACAAGGCCGCCAAGCTGCTGTACTGCCACCCCAACACCATCCGCTACCGGCTGCGCCGGATCGAGCAGCTCTCCGGCCGCTCCTTCGAACGCCGCCTGGACTCCGCCGAGTTGTACATCGCCCTGCAGGCGGTGCTGCACCTGCCCGGGGTGGTCCGGGACCCGCTGGAGTGAGCGCCGCTCAGCCGGGCCCGGCGGGCCGCCGCCCCGGGTGGGCGGCCTGCCAGGCGGCCATCGAGTCGTCCCAGTCGGCGGCGGTCAGCGCGATCAGCGAGGCCGGGAACAGGCCGTCCTCCTCCTTGGCGATGTGCTCGTGCAGGTCCTCGAACGCGGTCAGCAGCGCCGCCCGGTCGGCGGGCGAGCCGAGGTCGACGCCGGCGAGCAGCGCGGCCAGCCCGCGGTGCTCGGCCTCCAGCGCGTCGATGTACGCGGCGAACTCCGGGTCCCCGCGCATCACCCGGAACAGCCCGTCCTCCTCGCCCCGCCAGTGCGCGGCCAACTCGGCGGCCAGCGGCGGCAGCAGCGCACCCGCCGCCGCCGGGTCGCCCGCCTCCAGCAGCCGGGCGATCTCCCCGGTCAGGTCGGTGGCCGCCTCGTGCTCCCGGATGAAGTCCTTGATCAGCGGGATCTCGCGGCACCCGCAGTAGTGGCACATCCGGCCAGTCTGGCCGCCGCCCCCCGCCCGCCCCGTGCGGCACGCCGGAGCGCCGGTCACGGCCGCCACCGCCAGACGGTGACGCCGCCGCCCCGGGCCACCGGGCGGTAGCCGGCCGCCGGGAGGGCCGCCAGGACGGCGAGTTGGCGCTCGCGCGGGACGGGGAAGTCGCCGGGGGAATCGACACTGGCGACCCACTCGGCGACGGGGTGGAAGTCGGGGCTCAGGTCGTCGGGGGACAGGCCGGCCGAGCCGGTGCCCGCCGGGTAGCCGAGGTACGGGAACAGCGAGACGGTGCAGCGCGAAGTCAGCTGCGGGGCCAGCGGGTTGGACGCCGCGACCCGCGCCCCGTCCGGCACCGCCGCCAGCACCCGGCGGGCCGTGAGCACGTCCGGACCGGGCCCCGACAGGTCGGGCAGCGGTGCGGCCAGCAGGGCGATCGCGCACATCGCCCCGGGCAGCCACCCCGTGCACCGCGCCCACCCCGGCCGGCGCGCCCACCGGGCCCGCCCCAGCCGCCGCAGACCGTCCAGCGCCGCGACGAACAGGACGGGCGCCAGCACCGCGTTGTAGTGCAGCGCGGTACCCCAGTACGCCGGGACGGGCGCCCAGAACCGGGCCGCCAGCGGCAGCACGGCGAGCAGCACCAGCGGGGAGCGCAGCGCCAGCAGCAGCGTGGGGGCCAGCAGCGCGCCCACCGTCACCCACTTGCCGGACGGCAGCAGCAGTCGCGCCAGCGGGTTCCCGTCCGCCGCGCCGCCCCAGTTCCCGTACGCGTAGGCGCCCGTCGGGTGCGCGGCCGGGATCAGCACCAGGACCGCCAGCAGCGTCCCGGCGACGGCGGCGCCGACCGTCGCCAGGCCCAGTGCCCGGCGGCGCCCGAGCAGCAGGACGCAGCCGCCGATCCCGGCCAGCAGCAGGCCCTGGTCCTCCTTCACCAGCAGCAGCGGCAGCCCCCAGCCCACCGCAGCCTGCCACCGGCCCCGGGCCAGCGCGACCACCGCGCCGGACAGCAGCGGGACGGCCAGCGCCACCTCGTGCACGTCGAACAGGCTCGCTCCGCACAGCTCCCAGGACGTCCCGTACGCCAGGCCGAGCAGCAGCCCCCGGCCGGGCCCGAACCACTCGGCGGCGAGCGCGGTGACCGGCACCGCGGACAGCGCCAGCAGCGCGGACTGCTCGACCAGCAGCGTCTCCGGCGCGGGCCGGAGCCGGTACAGCGGCGCCAGGACGGCCAGCGCCGGGCTGAAGTGGTCGCCGAGCAGCACGAACCCGGTGCCCTTGAGCGCCACCACCGGCGGCTCGAGGTGCGCGTAGCCGCGCACCGCCTCCTCGAAGATGCCCAGGTCGAAGCCGCCGGTCTCCATCCGCCACTGCCGGGGCAGCGCCAGCGCCAGGTGGAACAGCAGCAGCACCGGCACCGGGAGCAGGCGGAGCAGGCGGTGCGGGCGGGCCGGGCGGTGCGGGCGGGCCGGGCGGCGGTGGTGGCGGTGCGGGCGGGCCGGGCGGTGCGGGCGGGCCGGGCGGCGGTGGTGGCGGTGCGGGCGGGCCGGGGCCTCGGGGAAAAGGGAAAGGGGCACTCT
>NZ_JBHUWH010000328.1:0-9048 GCF_042670125.1 Kitasatospora sp. NPDC057198
GACCGTGTCCGTGGCCGTCCCCCGCGAGGGACAGCCCATCTTCCCGATGGTCTTCCCCCTCGACCTCGGCAACGGCCCCGGCACCCGGGGCGCACCCGACATCACCAACGCCGGATCGGTCGATACCTGGCCCCTGATCCGCCTCACTCCGGCCACCGATGAGATCCGCGACCCGTCGCTGACCCTCGTCCACAACGGCAACCGCAAGCGGTTCGCCACCCGGGGACTGCGGGTCGGCCGCGGTGACGCCCTGGTGATCGACATGGCCCGCCGCCGGATCACCCTCAACGGCGCGAGCCGCTTCGGGCAGGTCGACCCCGGCTCGGCCTGGTTCGCCCTGCCGCCCGGGGCGAACACCCTGCAACTCGACGTACTGGAAGGCCCCGAAGGGGTCACGGCGGACGTGCTCTGGCGTTCCGCCTGGATGTAAGGACCCCACCCGCTTTGGCAGTTGAACTCCGCGCCCCGCTGTTCGTCCAGCAGGGCCGCTACGACGCGCTGGACCTGCGCACGATGATCGGCGGAACCCGGGGCGCCCACGTGGGCGTCGCCGGGCCCACCGCCCTGCTGGTCGAGAAGGTCGACAACCCCACCCCGCGTGTGTCGGTGGCGGCCGGGTCGATCTGGCTCCCGGACGACGTGGCCGTGTCCCACAAGGGGGCCGTCCACTTCGCCAACCTGGACGCCTCGATCCAGCTCCAGTGCTCCACCCCGAAGCCCGGCGAGGCCGCGCGCCAAGACCTGGTCGTCGCGTTCGCCGACCCGGACAGCTCCCCGGCCGGGCCGCTGCTGATGGACATCCGCACCACCGCCGACCAGTACATGCAGCCGGTCACCTACACCTCCGACGGCACCCCGTACGCGGTCGCCGCGACGGGCGCGGAGGTCACCAAGGAGGGCGCGAAGGGGTGGTCGATCGCCGTCCTGGCCGAGTCGACCCCCGGCGCGAAGGACTGGCCGGTCCCCTCCAACTGCGTCCGCCTGGCCGTGGTGAACATCGCCCAGACCGGCATCACCGGCATTGAGGACACCCGGTTCGTCACCGCCGGGCAGCTCGACACCACCCCGCTGCGCCACCTGCGCACCGCCGGGGCCCAGGGCGTGGCCACGGTCGCGGCCGAGGCCCCGGCCGGCAGCCTGGTCTACGACTCGGTCAGCACCGCTCTGCACAAGGTCACCGGGCCCGGCACCACCGCGCCGGTCGTCCCCGGGGCCGTCCGCCTCGACATCGCCTACACGGCGGGTGAGGGCGCGTGGGGCAACGAGGTGTGGCACCAGTTCACCGCCCCGGCCGCCCCGTACCCACGCCTGGCCACCGTCTCCTTCGAAGTCTCCTACAAGGGCGAGTTCGGGGAGGGGTGGATCACGCCCCTGGTGGTCGGACACGGCGAGCGCCGCCGCGCCGGACGCCCGCAGTACACCCGTGCCGGGGACTCCCGCGACGTCCGGGGCAGCGCCACCATCAAGGTGCCGGCCGGAACCCCGCTCAGCGTCGGCTCCGCCGTCTCCCCGGACAACACCCAGAACAACAACGTGAAGTTCCAGGCCGCGTGGACCTCGCAGGCCGACGCCGTGGTAGTGGCGGCTGCCTGATGTCCGACATACCCGAGTACCGCGTGATCCTCTCGGAGTTCAAGGGCGGCCGGCTGCTGGCCGAGCTGCCCGTCTCCGCGATCAACTACCGCTCGATCCTCAACGCCCCGGGCTCCGCGAGCTTCAGCGTGCCGCTGGCCGCCGAACCCCTCGCCGGGCTCGACTGGTCGCTGATCTCCCCGTGGCGGATCGTCGCCCACGTCCAGCGCGGCAGCCGCGTCCTGTGGGGCGGCCCGCTGCTGTCCTGGTCAGTGGACCTGGCCGCCGAGGAGATGACCCTCGACTGCGTGGGCCTGTGGGAGTACTACCGCCGCAACATGATCAATCTCGGCTACTCCACCGGCACCACGCCGCGCGAGCAGACCACGATCGCCCGCGAGCTGATCCAGACCTTCGCCGACAACCCCTCGCCGGTCGCCCCCGGCCAGCCCGGCTACTGGGGCAGCAACGGCCCCGGCGCGCTCACCTTCGACCCCGACCTGGACAGCGTGAAGCGCGAACGCACCTATCCCTGGTACGAGTGGAAGTCGGTCGGTGAGGCCGTCGAACAGCTCGGCGCGGTGATCCGCGGCTTCGACTTCCGCATCGACCACGACTGGGACGTGGACGCCCGCGTGATCCGCAACCGGATGCGCTGGCTGTACCCGGCCGGAGGCCAGGACACCGGCATCGTGCTGGAGCACGGCACCAACTGCACCGTCACCACCGTCACGTCCGACGGCGACAAGATGTGCACCGAGACCGGCGTCAACGGCGCTGGCGAAGGCTGGTCGCAGCTCAAATCCTGGTGGTACAACGGCCAGTTGGAGACCGAGGACGGCCGCCGCATCCCGCGCCTGGCCGCCGTCGAGACCAACAACTCCGTGGTGCGCGTCGAGACCCTGACCGCCCAGGCCGAGCGCATGACCGCCGTCGGCGCGTTCCCGATCGTCGTCCCGGAGGTCACCCTCCACCCGGGCGGTGAGTACTCCGTCGCCGAGCTGCGCGTCGGGCACAAGATCCGCGTCCGCGCCCGCACCGCGAACTGGCCCGGCATCTCCGCCGACTACGTCGTCCAGGAGATCGACACCAAGGTCACCAGCACCGGCGAGGAGACCACCCTCGCCCTCGTCCCCGTCACGATCTTCGAGCGCGTGGACGACTGGGTCCAGGGCCAGTTGGAGCTGAGCGCATGACCGTCTACGGCCGCCCCACCCTCGCCGACGAGTTCCAGACCATCGGCACCCGGCTGTCCGCGATGGAGCGCACCGCGTCCGCCCTGGGTGCGGTGCTGCCCATGACCCCCTACCGGCCCGGCCTCGACGTCGTTACCACCTGGCGCGCCGCCGCCACCATCCCCACGGCCGGCATCGCCCACCCCGTCCTCCGCCTGGACTGCCGGGTCGCCAGTCGGACCGGCGCGAACGTGTGGCTGCGCCTGTTCGACGTCGACCGGGCCCGCGCCGTCACCACCGAGTGGAAGTACACCGGGGGCGCGCTCAACAACGGCTGGGTCCGCCTCGACTGGGTCCTGCCGACGGGCGGCGGCCAGCCCGGCGAGTGGCAGCGCCTCCTGCTCCAGACGAAGACCGACGTGGACGGAGGCGGCACCGTCGACCCCGGCGTGGCCCTCGCCCTCCCGTTCAACCAGGCCCCCGGCGCGACCGAGGCCGGCACCTGGACCCCGGTGCCGATCCCGCCCGGCTACGCCTGACCCCTCGACCTCGCGGAGGCACCTACTCACGTGAGTAGGTGCCTCCGCTGCACGCCCGAAAGGACTCTGCTCCATCTCCCGCGAAGCAGTCATCACCGAGGCCCTGAAGTGGGCCGACCAGAACTACCGGGGCGGTCTCAGCCCCTCGGGGAAGTACTACGACACCCCGTTCGGGAAGTGGTACGCCCCCGGCTTCAACCACGAGCCCTTCTGCGACATGTTCGCCTCCTGGTGCGCCGACAAGGGCGGCGAAGCCGCGGCCGTCGGCCGGTTCGCCTACTGCCCCTCGCACGTCCAGTTCTTCCGCAACAAGGGCCAGTGGCTCGGCCGCGACGCCGCCTTCAAGCGCGGCGACATCATCTTCTACAGCTGGTCGAACAACGGCGTTGCCGACCACGTCGGCATCGTCCTGGAAGACTCCGCCCCCGGCCAGAGCGTGAAGACCGTGGAGGGCAACACCGCCCGGGACAACGGCGCGGGCCAGGGCTCCGGCGGCTACGTCGCCCGCAAGGTCCGCCCCCGCTCCAGCGTCCTCGGCGTCGGCCGCCCCGCCTACTCCACCAGCGGCAGCACCGGCACCCCCGCCCCGCCGACTGGCCAGGCCGTCACCATCAACGGCAAGCCCTACGGCCCCGGCGCGGTCGGCGACCACATCACCATCATGGGCCGCGCCCTCGTCCGCGCAGGTTGCTCCCGCTACACCGAAGGCCCCGGCCCGGTGTGGGGCAGCGCGGACACCGAGAGCTTCCGTGCCTGGCAGCTCAAGCTCGGCGACACAGCCGACGCCGACGGCATCCCCGGCCCCAAGCAGCTCACCCGCCTGCTCGCCGAGTTCGGCGACACCCCCGCGCCGCAGCCGCCGACCACCCGGCGCTTCACCATCCGCCAGGGCATGACCCTCGGCGGCATCGCGCTGGCACTCGGCACCACCGTGGCCGGGCTGATGGCCCTCAACCCCCAGATCCACGACGCCGACCGGATCACCGAAGGCCAGCAAATCAGCGTCCCCGAGCAGGCCGAGGCCACCGCCCCCGCTGAGGCCCCCGCCGCCCCCACCCCGGCGGAGAGCACCCCGGCCGAGCCCGCGCCCACCCCGGCACCCGAGCAGCCAGCCGCCGAGCAGCAGCTCTACACCGTCGCCCCCGGTGACAACCTCTGGAACATCGCTGGCGCCCACCGCGTCACCCTGGAATCCCTGATCGCCGCGAACCCGGCCACCACCGCCAACCCGGACCTGATCTTCCCCGGCCAGCAGCTCGTGATCCCCGACGCCACCGCCGCCGCCCCGGCACCGGCCCCCGCGCCGTGCCCCGTGGTGGCCCCCACCCCGGAGCCGGTAGCCCCCAGCGAGCCGACCGCCCCGACCGCCGAGCCGTCGGCCCCGGTGGAGGAACCGGCCGCCCCCGTGGAGGAGCTGCCGGCCGACCCGGCACCGGCCCCCGACGAGCCGACCGCGCCGAGCACCGGCTACTCGAACGACCTCCCCGGCTGGATCGAAGAGGCCCGGGACATCCTGCGCGCGAACGGCGACCTCGTCCCCAGCGCGGAGGCGATCGAGCACCGCGCGATGGTCGAGTCCAGCGGCAACCCCCTCGCCGAAAACCACTGGGACAGCAACGAGGCACTGTACGGCGGGACTTACGGACTGCTCCAGACCATCCGCCCGACTTTCGACGCCTACTCGCTGCCCGGCCACCGCGACATCCTCAACCCGGTGGACTCGATCATCGCCGGGGTCCGCTACGCGAACGCGACCTACGGCTCGTTCGAGTCAATCGCCTGGAACGAAGGCGGCTACTGATGGCGGAGAACGAACCCCTGGGCGTGGTGATCGGCCCGAGGGAGATCTACGACACCTTGGTCGAAGTCCGGGAGGACGTCCGCTCGCTCGCCCAGAGCAGCGACGCAGTGGACCAGACGCTCAAGGACCACGAAGACCGCGTCCGCGCGCTGGAGGTCTGGCGCTACGGCGTCGTGGCCTCCGGCCTCGCGGGCGGCACCGCACTGATCACCGACGTCGTCGTACGCCTGAAGGGCTGAACCCATCGAGAACCTGAAGACCTGGATCACCGAGAACCCCGTGCGGGCGCGTTCGGCCGTCGTCGCGGCGCTGACCGTGCTCGGCACCGTCGTGCCGAAGCTCGCCGGGATCGAGAGCAACGAGGCCGTGGTCGGCCTGCTGCTCGCGGGCGTGGCGATGGCGGCCGGCCACTCCGCGGGTAAGCGGGTCGTCACCCACGCCACCGACGCCGCCAACAGCGAGGCAGCCCGCACCGCAGCGCTCGCCGAGCACTGCACGTGCCCGCACGCCGACGTCGCCGAGCCCACCGCGCTCGGCGACGAGATGAAGGCCAAGCGGTAACCCAGGCCCCGGCCTGCCTTCGGGCGGGTCGGGGCCTTTTCTCGTCTCGACCGGCGCCCGTGGTGGAATGTGAGGGAGAGAGCGTTGGTTGCACAACGCTCCACCCCGCAATCCGAAAGGACCCCATGCCCCCGAAGAGGAAGGCCGGGCCGAACTGGCAGGACACCCCCGGTGCACAGGACGTGCTGGATCGGGCTGTACCCCTGGTGCGGCCCGCGCAGGCGTCTCGCGACTTCGGGGCCCTCGCGGCAGTGGTCTTCGAGACCGCCCTCCTGTTCAAGAACGCTGACGGCCTGCCGGACCTGCGGCGTGAGACCTACGCCGCCCGGCAGTGGATGACCTCCCTCCTGGACGCCGCCGGTCTCGTCGCGCCCCCGAGGTCTCCCCTGGAAGTGCGGGAAGCCGTCAAGAAGGAGCGGCAGAGTCTCCTCCAGTCCGTCCGGGAAGCCATCTCGCCCGTCCGCGTCGAATACGTCCGCTCGCTCGGCGGACGGCCGGACGAGCTGGCCGCGACCTTCCCGGAGATGGCAACCCCGGACGACGTCTTCGCCTACTACAAGATCATTCCCAAGGCTCAGCGCGAGGTACGGAGCGAGAACTACCAGCGCCGAGCCAAACAGCAGGTACTCGGGGCCGCCATGTTCAACGGCAACCCGATCCAGCCGGCCGACTGCCGACAAGCAGTTGGCGGGCTTCACACCCTCGCCGAAGCCCTGAGCCCCGCGTCCTTCGCGGAACTCGACCAGGACAGCCTGGAAGGGCTCCGCGAAACGCTCCGCGAGACCGCCGCCGTGCTGCTCGACCTCGACAACAAGCTGGGCTGAGCCCGGCACCAGGCCCCGTCTTCCCTCGCCAGGGAGGCGGGGCCTTCTCGTGTTTCCGCACCGTGTTAACCGCCCCCGCTCAACCCCGGTGACCACGGAGAGAGGAGACACGAGTGCACGGCATAGCCCTGATCGGCCGGGCGAGATCCGGCAAGGACACGGCCGCTGGCGTGCTGCGGGAGTACGGGTTCACCCGGCTCGCGCTGGCCGACCCGCTGAAGGCGATGGCATACGACGTCGACCCGGTGGTGGGCACCGAACTGCTGGGTGTTCACGCCCCGGCGCCCGTCCACCTGGCCGAGGCGGTGGACCGCTACGGCTGGGAGGCCGTGAAGGACCGGTTCCCGGAGGCGCGCCGGTTTCTCCAGCGGCTCGGCACCGAGGGTGTTCGCCGCCACGTCACCGCGGACTTCTGGATTGAGCAGGTTCGCCGGTCCGCCGCCGCGATCGGCGGACCGGTCGTGGTGACCGACGTCCGCTTCGTCAACGAGGTGGACGCGCTGCGGAACGCGGGCTTCGCCGTCTGGTTCATCGACCGGGGCGGGGCCGACGGCGACCACCCGAGCGAACAGCTCGGCCCCGAGCACGCCGATCGCGTCGTCCCGAACAGCGGCTCGCTCTCCGACTTCCACGCCCGAATCCGCGAAGCCCTGGAGGCCCCCGCATGACCCTGCGCGACCGCTTCGACGCGATCGACCGCACCGCAACCGCGATCGAGAACGTGCTGTTCATCTACACCCCCGTACCGGACCTGCTGGCCCCGGCCGAGCGCGCTGCCGACGAGGAGGCCGCGACCACCCGCGTCCAGGCCGAGGTGCCGGACTTCTCGGACACGCTGCCGTCCCTCGCCCCCGCGGCCTGACACCCCCTCACCCTCCGCCCGCCCCGGTTTCCGGGCGGGCTTTTCCATGCCCAACCACGTGAAGAGAGAGCATGTCCGAAGGCGTTCGCACGGTCCATCAGCGGGGTTCCCGCTACTACGTCCATCCCTTCAGCGGCGACCTCGCCCCGTCGGTGACCAGCATCCTGAACATGGAGGCGAAGCCCTTCCTACAGGACTGGTCGGCCGGCATGGCGGCAGAGGCCGCGGTGACCGACCTGGAGGTCGTCCAGCGCATCGCCGCCCGCGACCGCCAGGCCGCCGTGGACTTCCTGAAGTACGCGGCCAAGCGCTACACCAAGGTCCGCGCCGACGTCGGCTCGCTGGTGCACGACTACTTCGAGCTGCGCCTGCGCGGTCACGAGGTGCCGTACCCGCACCACGACGTCGAGCCGTACGTCCCGGCGATCGAGTCGTGGCTCGACCGCTACCAGCCGGAGCTGCTGCACGCGGAAGACGTCGCCTGGTCGTCCAGCCACGCCTACGCCGGGTCGTTCGACTTCATGGTCCGGATCAACGGCAAGACGATCCTCGGCGACCTCAAGACCTCCAAGAGCGTGTACCTGTCGGTCGCCTACCAGCTCGCGGCCTACGCCCACGCGGACGACCTGATCACGGTAGACCGCAAGATCGTCCCGTTCCCGAAGGTCGACGCCGGGGCGGTGTTGCACATCACCCCGGCCCGCGCCGAGTTCCGCCCGGTGACGATCGACCGGCCGATCTTCGACCGGTTCCTGACCCTGCGCCAGCGCTTCGCGGACGACCGGGCCTCGGACGCCGGGATCATCGGCCGCGTCGCCTGGAAGCACGAGGCCGGCCACCTGACCGGCACCGCCCGCCGCGCCGCCTGACCCGGCTGTTAACCGCCCCCGCTCAACACCAGCGAGCCCGGCGGACCGCCCGGTCCGCCGCCCCCGAGAGAACAGAGAGACCTTGAGCAACGCACTCGACAACATCTTCGCCAGCGACCCCGAGCTGGCCGAGCGCGCGGAGCGCGCCGAGGCGAACGCCCGCCCGGACCTGGCCGGCGTCTTCCGCAACTACGAGGCGGCCCCCGACGGCGGCTTCCCGATCGCCCAGCACCAGTGGATGGTGACCTGCGCCCTGCCGGTCACCGCCGAGGCCGTGGCCGAGCTGCTGGGCGGCACCCCGTACGAGCGGGAGACCGAGGCCGAGGACGCCATGGCGGTCAAGACCGACGCCGACCGGGTGGAGGTCGTCATCGACGGCCCCGAGGCCGTGAAGCTCGACTTCAAGCAGTGGGTGAACGGCAAACTCGCCCACCACTGCGACACCCGCACCTTCCTGTCGCCGCCGGAGGACGTCGGCGTGCCGTGCCGCTGCCCCGGCACCATCGCCGAGCTGAAGGACCGGGCGAAGGCCGAGCGCGGCCCGAAGCCCAGCATCGAGATCGACTTCACCCTGCCCCACGCCCTGGAGCTGGGCACCTTCCGCTACAAGTCGAGCGGCTGGTCGCTGATCCCCGAACTCCCGGCGCTGAAGGGCGCGCTGGCCAAGTCCGCGGGCCCGTCGCTGGCCCACCTGGTCAACGAGCGGGTGCAGTACACCAGCAAGGCCGGCCGGGACGTCGATTACCAGAAGGCCACCGTGAAGGTGGTCAAGCCGTACGGCGACGCCATTGCCGACACCCCGGCCACGGCCATTGAGGAGGAGCCGCCGTTCTAACCGGCGCTCC
>NZ_JBHUWH010000329.1:0-8989 GCF_042670125.1 Kitasatospora sp. NPDC057198
CATCGGCTTCGGGTTCTGTTACAGCACGCAGCAGCACGAACCTTCGATGGGCTCCGGCCGTCAGCAGCACGGCCCCGCCGTTCCCCGGGCCCCTGATTTCGCCTCCCGCCGTTCTCTGCTCAGGAGACCCGGTGCGCGCCCTGCGAGGGCACCGCCGGGAACGCCTGCGGGGCGCCGAAGCCGGCTGCGGCGAACGCCTCGCGCACCGCGTGCTCCACCTCCGCCAGCCGGTCGGTGTCGACCAGGGCGAGCACCGAACCGCCGAAGCCGCCGCCCATCATCCGGGCGCCCAGCGCGCCCGCCGCGTTCGCGGCGGCCACCGCCAGGTCGGTCTCCGGGCAGGAGACCCGGTAGTCGTCGCGCAGCGAGGCGTGCCCGGCGGTCAGCACCGGGCCGAGCGCCCGCGGGTCGCCCGCGTCGAGCAGCGCGATCACGTCCAGCACGCGCTGGTCCTCGGTCACCACGTGCCGCAGCAGCGGGCGCAGTTCGGCGGGCAGCTTCTGCTCCGCCGCGGCCAGTTCGTCCGGGCCGACGTCGCGCAGCGCCCGCACCCCGAGCAGCTCGGCGGCCCGCTCGCAGCCGGCTCGCAGGCCCGCGTACGCGCCGTCGCCGAGGTCGTGCTTGACCCGGGTGTCGATCACCAGCAGGGACAGGCCGACCGCGGGCAGGTCCAGCGGCACCTGGCGGCCGGTGAGGGTGCGGGTGTCCAGGAAGTAGGCGTGGCCCGCGACGCAGCAGCTGGACGCCATCTGGTCGAGCGCGCCGCACGGCACCCCGACGTAGGCGTTCTCGGCGCGCTGGGCGAGCAGCGCCCGGCCGGGGGCGTCCAGGCCGAGGCCGTACAGCTCGTCCAGGGCGATCGCGGTCGCGCACTCCAGCGCTGCGGACGAGGACAGGCCCGCCCCGGTCGGCACGTCCGAGGCGAACGCCAGGTCGGCGCCGCCCACCGGGTGCCCGGCCTCGGCCAGCGCCCAGAACACGCCCGCCGGGTACGCCGCCCAGCCCGGCACCGAGCCCGGCGCCAGGTCGGCGAGCGCGAACTCGGCCACCGAGCCGTCGCCCTGCGCGCTGAACAGCCGCACCCGGCCGTCGTCCCGGCGGCGGGCCGCGACCCGGGTGGTGTGCGGGAGCGCGGCGGGCAGCACGTAGCCCTCGTTGTAGTCGGTGTGCTCGCCGATCAGGTTGATCCGGCCGGGGGCGGCCCACACGCCCTCGGGGGAGTCGCCGAAGGCGGAGGCGAAGGAGGCTGCGGCCTCGGTGGCGGCATCGGTGGTCATCGGGTGCTCCAGCGGACGTTCACGGACGGGCAGGCGGTATATTCAACACATTCAAACACACAGCATCAGAGTCGAACAGGGTTGGCGGCCCGCCCCGCGAACTATGATGATCGCTTCTCGCCCACCCCACTCCGGAGGACACCGTGACCACCGACGGCGGACTGCTCGCCGACCAGCGCCGGGCCCTGATCCTCGACCTGGTCCGCCGCGACGGAGCCGTCAAGGTCGCCGAACTGGTCGACCAGCTCGGGGTGTCCGACATGACGATCCGCCGCGACCTGGACGCGCTGGCCCGCGCGGGCACCGTCCGCAAGGTCTACGGCGGCGCGGTCGCCCGCACCACCAGCGCGGAGGAACCCGCCTTCGAGGCCAAGTCCACGCTGGCGCCCGAGACCAAGGCCGCCCTCGCCGAGGCCGCCGCCGCCCGGGTCCAGCCCGGCAGCGTGGTCGCCGTCTCGGCCGGCACCACCGCGTACGCCGTCGCCGCCCGGCTGCTCGACGTCCCCGGCCTCACCGTGGTCACCAACTCGCTGCCGGTCGCCGAACTCCTCCGCTCCCGCGGCGAGAACGGCCCCGCCCTGCTGCTCACCGGCGGCGCCCCCACCCGCTCCGCCGCGCTGGTCGGCCCGCTCGCCGACCAGGCGATCCGCTCCCTGCACGTCGACCTGCTGGTCATCGGCGCCCACGGGGTCAGCGAACGGGCCGGCCTGACCACCCCCAACCTCGCCGAGGCCCAGACCAACCGGGCCCTGATCGCCTCCGCCCACCGCACCGTCGCCGTCGCCGACCACACCAAGTGGGGCGTCGTCGGCCTCAGCAGCTTCGCCGCGCTCGGCGAACTCGACTGCTTCATCACCGACCACGCCCTGCCCGCCGAGGCCCGCGCCGTCCTCGCCGAGACCTGCGGCGAACTGCTGATCGTCTGAGAAAGCTCGGGGCAACCGATCGGCTGCCGACGGTCGGGGTCGCCGGCGCCCCCGCGGGCCGCCTCGGTCCGCCGTCCGCCGCTGTTGCGCGGTGCCCCTGCTCCGGGGTCACCCTCCGGGATGCCCGGTGGCAGGTGGCTGGTAGCCTGCGGCGCGCTAACCGGAATCTTCCGGTCCGCCAGTGTGCGAACGAACAGTGGGAGACCCGCCATCAACCGCCCCGCCAGACTCGCTGCCTCCCTGTCCGCGGTCCTCCTCGCCACCGCCCCCGTCCTGCTCCCCCCGGCGGCGCACGCTGCTGACGGCGCGTCGATCAGCACGTCGATCAGCGGGGTGCCGTCCTCGGTCCCGGTCGGCGGCAGCTTCACGGTGACCTTCACCGTCCGCTCGACGACCGAGAACCGGATCAGCGTCAGCAGCCTCTTCCTCGGCATGTGGAACACGGCCCAGGACGGAACGGCCCAGACCACCGGCGTCACCGTCCTGTGGAACGATCCGGCCACCGGCGCCTGGCGGCCCTCCGACCGCATCAACAGCAGCGGTGACTGGATCCTGTACGAGCCGACCGGGATCGTGTGGATCGAACCGCACGGCTCGCTCACCGTCCACGCCAAGGTGACCCTGAGCGCCGAAGCCGCCCGGGGAACCTTCACCCTCGACACCAACGGCGTCTCCACATACGCCCTCTACACGGTCTCCGGCGAGAACATCGGCGGCCCGATGCACTACAACATGCCCAGGGCCTCCTTCCGCTACGGGTCCGGCGCCCCCGCCCCGGCCACCCCGTCCCGGACCCCGTCGGCCACCCCCGCCCGGACCGCCGCCGCCAGACCGACGGCCACCGGTAAGCCGACCGCCGCAGCCCCCACCACTGCCGCGCCCGGCCCGACCCCCCACCGGAGCCCGTCGGCCGAGCCCAGTACCACCACCGCAGCCGCCCCCGTCATCACCGCCACCACCGCAACACCGGCGCCGGCCACCACCGCTGGTGCCGCGTCGGCTTCCCCGGCACCGACACCGGCACCGGCACTGGCCGACAGCGCCGCTACGAGCAGCAGCCGGACCCCGCTGCTCACCGGCATCGCCGTTCTCCTCGCGGGCGCCGGGGCCGGCAGCGCCGTCCTGGTCCGGCGGACCAGGACGGCCGTCGGACGCTCCGGCACCGACAAAGCGGTGGAGGCGCCGGAGAACTGAGGCCGAGTGGTCACCGAGCAGGTACGCACTGGCACGATCGCCGCTGCCTGCGGCACCGGCGTCCGGTCGGCCACCGGCGAGCCCCGCACCGCCGTCGAGCGCTGCGGTTCGCGTCCGTCGGCCGCGCGCCTTCTCGCGCGGCGCACGGTGGACCCGGTCCCCGGTACCGTCCGCGGTCCGGGCGCGAAACCACCGGTAGGCCGCGTCCCACAGGGCGAGACCGTGCGGGGCCACCCTCAGTAGACCGAGTGACCAGCCGGATTGAACAACAAGCTCAGCGGACGGCCCCTCAGCGGGCGGCCAGCGCCGCCGTGATCCGCTGCTGCCGGGCGGCCGGCAGCGCGGTGGCGTGCCGGGGTGAGTACTTGCCGTCGTTGACCAGCGCCCCGTTCGGCGCCCCGTCCGGCATCCGGTGCCAGCGCGGCGCGCCGCACGGCCCCTGGGCCGCCAACAGCGCGGCGGCCAGCCGCTCCGGCTCCGCGAACCGGGTGCGCGCCCGCAGCGCGGCCGCCAGCCGGTCGACCGCCCCGACGGGGGCGTCCGCGTCGCCGAACGCGGGCAGCAGCAGGAGCAGCCGGGCGTGCGGGTCGGCGGTGCTGCCGCCGGGCAGCCCGTTGTCCGCGGCGGCCACCAGCTCGTCCCAGCACAGGCCGGGCCCGCTGAAGGAGCCCTCGTCGGCGGCCAGCGGCTCGGCCGCGTCCCACTCCGGGTGGTGCAGCAGGTAGTCGATCCCCTCGTCCTCGGCGAACGCCCGGTACACCACGTGCAGCAGGTGCCCGCCGCCCAGCGGCACCGTGAACACCGGCCACTCCGCTCCGCTCAGCAGCCCGGTCTGCAGCCGCCCGGCCGCCAGGTCCTCCGCCTCGTCGACGAACTCCTCCGCCTCCTCCGAATCCGCGCACCAGTTGTGCAGGTGCCCCACCCAGAACAGGTGGTCGTCCAGCAGTTCGGGCCGGTGCCGGTACGGCCCGCCGTCGTAGCCGGGGATCGCGGCCGGGGGAGCGGAGGGGAGCTGCTGGTGCTGGTGCGACATGCGGGCATCATCACCGGCGGCGGACGGCTCAGTCCAGGACGACCGTCACACCGCGCTCCGCCAGGGTCTCCAGCACGTCGTCGAAGTAGCTGCGCAGCGGGTCGGTCCTGACCACCCGCCAGGCGAGTGAGCGCCGGGCGGTCTCCGCGTCGTGCCAGACCAGGGTGCGGCGGGCGGCCCCGTCGAGGTGTTCGCGCAGCCAGTACAGGTCGGAGCCCAGGGACAGCCCCGGGCCGAGCAGTGCCTCGCCGAGGGCCAGGTGCAGGCCGGGGACGTCGGTCACGTGCCGACCGTCGAGGTGGTGCTCGCCGCCACCGTGCGGGGCGGCGGACACGTTGGTGGGACGGCACAGGCCCAGCCACTCGCCGCGGCCCGAGGTGTCGAACCCGACCCACCCGCCGGGCTCGCTCGGCGGCCCCTCGAACCAGAACTCGCGCACCCTCCGGCAGTCCGGGGTGGGGCGCTCGGGGCTGCCGTCCGCGAAGGTGAGGTCCAGCAGCGCACCGCCGAGGACGGAGGGGCGCGCCTCGGTGATGCGCAGCGGGAAGTTCTCGGTCCGCAGGACACCGCCGGAGCGGTCCAGACCGACCAGCTGCCCCCAGCCGCCGTTCCGCCCGCCGGACGGCACCAGGCCGTCCAGCAGCGCGGGGGACGCCTCGCAGCCGATCAACTGCACGGGCCTGGGGCTGGGGTAGTGCTCGTACAGGCCGCCGATGCTCCCGCAGTGGGTGAGCGGGGTGGTGATCCGCTGGTCCGTCGCCGACCGGACCTCGAAGTACGGCTGCGCGGGCGGACGGGGACGGCCGTACTCCCAGTCGTCGCGCAGGCCGGCGCCCAGGACCAGGTCGACCAGGCCGGGCGCGCCCGCCGTCGGCCGCACGGCGACCGCGGAGGCGTCGACCAGGACGAACACGTGCGGCGGCCAGTCGTTGTTCCGGCCCAGCACCTCCAGCATCAGATCGCCCACCTGCCGCCCGCCCGGCTCGGCGGCCATGACCGCCAGCGGACTGTCGGCCGGGCAGCCCTCCAGCACCAGCACCGTCCGGTCCAGGTGCTCGCGCGGCACGTACAGGCCCTCGACGTCCACGCAGCGCGCCAGCAACTCGACGGCCTTCCAGTCCTGTTCGTCACCGACGTCCCGCACCAGCACGTACCGCAGCGGGAACTCCCGCCCCCAGGAAGCGAAGTCCGCCACCCGCATCCGGCCTCCAGGCCCTCGTGATCCGATCGCAGGCGCACCGTAGGGGATCAACCCCCTTCCCCTCCACCGGTTATAGGGTCGGGTACGGAGGGGAGCGGACGGGAGCGGGCGGATGGGTGTCGCGGTGTGGGAGGCGGTGCGGCGGCGGCCGGTGCGGTTCCTGCTGTCGTGGTGGCCGTGGCGGGCCTGGGCGCTGCTGGTGACGGGGGCGGTGCAGGGGGCGCTGGTGCTGCTCGCGCTGGCGGTCGGGCTGGTGGTGGGCGTCGGGCTGTCGGTGCTCGGCGTCGGGGTGCTGGTGCTGGCCGGGACGGCGCTGCTCGGGGTGCCGGTCGGGGCGGTGGAGCGGTGGCGGCTGCGCCTGGTCGAACCGGAGCGGCTGCCCGACCCGCACCGCAGCACGGCGCACGGGCTGCGCGGGCGGCTGCGGGAGCGGGCGAGCCGGCGCGAACTGGCCTACGCGCTCGTCCAGTCCACCGTGTTCGCCCCCGCCGGGCTGCTGTTCGCCCTCGCGCTGGCGCTCTGCCTGCTGCTGCTCGCCGCCCCGGTGTTCGTCCTCGCGGTCAGCCCGGACACCGTGATGCTGTGGCCCGGCCGGCCGGTCTCCGGCCCGCTGGACGGCTTCGCGGCGAGCGCCGCCGGCCTGCTCGGCCTGGTCGTGCTGGCCTACAGCGGCGGCCTGCTGGCTGGGGCCCAAGTGCGGCTCGCCCAGCAGCTGTTGGGCCTGCGGGACGCCGACCTGGGTGTCCGGGTGGTCGAACTCACCCGCTCCCGGGCCCGGTTGGCCGACGCCTTCGAGGCCGAACGCCGCCGGATCGAACGCGACCTGCACGACGGCGTGCAGCAGCAACTCGTCGCCCTCGGCATGACCCTGGGCCTGGCCGAACTCGAACTGCGCGGCCACGACACCCCCGCCACCGCCCCGGCCGCCGCACTCGTCGCCCGGGCCCGCGGCGAGGCCAAACTCGCCCTGGAACAGCTGCGCACCCTGGTCCGCGGCATCCACCCGCAGGTCCTCACCGACCACGGGATCCCGGCCGCCGTCGCCGAGTTGGCGGCCCGCCACCCCGTCCCCGTCCGGGTCGAACTGCCCCTGCCGCGGCTGCCCGGGGCGGTGGAGAGCGCCGCCTACTTCACCGTCGCCGAAGCCCTCGCCAACGCCGCCAAGCACAGCGGCGCCGACGAGATCACCGTCCGCGGCAGCCTCGGCGCGGGCGCGCTGCGGCTGTCCGTCACCGACAACGGCCGCGGCGGCGCCGACCCGGGCGCCGGGGCGGGCCTGCAGGGCCTCGCCGACCGGGTCGCCGTGCTGGGCGGACGACTGACCGTGACCAGCCCGCCCGGCGGGCCCACCCGCCTCAACCTGGAGGTTCCGTGCTCCGGATCGTGATCGCCGAGGACGCCGTCCTGCTCCGGGCCGGACTGGTCGAACTCCTCGAACGCGTCGGCCACCGGATCGTGGCCGCCGTCGGCGACGCCACCGCCCTGGTCCGCGCCGTCGACGCCGAACGGCCCGACGCGGTCGTCACCGACGTCCGGATGCCGCCCGCCCACCGCGACGAAGGACTGCGCGCCGCACTGGAGTTGCGCGCCCGCCACCCCGGCCTGCCGGTCCTGGTGCTCTCCCAGTACGTGGCCACCGCGTACGCCACCCGGCTGCTCGGCGCCGGCTCCGCCGACCGCGGCGGCCTCGGCTACCTGCTCAAGGACCGGGTGCTGGAGGTCGGCGACTTCCTCGACGCGCTGGAACGGGTCGCCGCCGGGCAGACCGTCATCGACCCCGAGGTGGTGCGCATCCTGCTCGCCCAGCACGCCGCCGACGACCCGCTGCGCCGGCTCACCCCGCGCGAACGGGAGGTCCTCGGGCTGATGGCCGAGGGCTGGAACAACCAGGCCATCGCCCAGCGGCTGACCGTCACCGAGGCGTCCGTGGTCAAGCACGCCGGGAACATCTTCATGAAGCTCGACCTGGACCCGGTGGAGGGCAACCGCCGGGTGCTGGCCGTGCTCGCCTACTACAACAACCAGGCGGAGCATGCTTCCTGACGAAACGTCAGGTCACCGCTCGCCCGCCAGCAGGCCGGACAGCCGGCGGGCCGAGGCGTCCCAGGACCACTCCCGCTCCACCCACTCCCGCCCGGCCCGCCCGAACTCCCGGGCCCGGCGCGGATCCAGCAGGAACTCCAGCACCGCCTCGGCGACCTCGACGGCCTCCCGCCCGTCCACCACCGTCCCGGTCCGGCCCGGCAGCACCGCGTCCGGCGCCCCGCCCGAACGCCCCGCCACCACCGGCAGGCCGCTCGCCGCCGCCTCCAGGAAGACGATGCCCAGGCCCTCCGCCTCCAGCCCCGCCCGCCGCGTCCGGCACGGCATCGCGAACACGTCCGCCGCCGCGTAGAACCGCGCCGTTTCCGCGTGCCCGTGCCCGCCCGCGAACACCACCGACCCCGGCGGGCAGTGCCGGGCCAGCCGCCGCAACCGCCGCTCGTCCGGCCCCGCGCCCACCAGCAACAGCACGGCGTCCGGCACCCGGCGGCGGATCAGCGGCAGCGCCCGCAGCAGCGCGTCCTGCCCCTTGCGCGGCACCAGCCGGGCCACGCACAGCACCACCGGACGCGACCCCAGCCCGTACTGCTCGCGCACCGCCCGCCGCTCCGCCGCCGACGGCCGGAACACCGCCGGATCCACCCCCGGCACCAGCCGCGCCGTCACCGCCCCCGGACCCAGCGCGGGAGCGATCCGGCGCCGGGTGTACTCGCCCAGGTACGTGACCGCGTCGCAGTGCGCACCCACCCGGCGCAGCAGCCGGCGCGCCAACGGCGCCCGGGCCCACCACACTTCGTGCCCGTGCGTGGTCGCCACCAGTCGCCCCGCCCCGGCCCGCCGCAGCGCCGGGGCCATCGCCGCGAGCGGCGCGGCCGCCCCGAACCACACCCGGTCACAGCCGTGCCCGGCCATCAGCTCCACCGCCCGCCGGACGGTCCGCCCGGTCGGCAGCAGCATCCGCACCGGCTCGCGCACCACCGGGAACGGCAGCCCCGCGTCGAACTCCGCCGCCCCCGGCTCGGCGGAGGTCAGCACCACCACCTCCTCCCCGGCCAGCCGGACGGCCATCGCGTGCACGAAGGTCTCGATGCCGCCCTGCCGGGGCGGGAAGTCGTTGGTGACGATCAGGGTGGAACCCATGGTCCGGTTTCCTTCGGATAGGCCGACTCGGGCTACTGGCAAGGCTGTTGAGGCACACGGCGGCACGGCGGCATGACGGCACGGCGGCATGACGGCATGACGGCATGGCGACACGGCGGCACGGCGGCACGGCCGGACGGGGGAGGGGAGCGGGGCGGGCGGCTCAGCCGGAGCG
>NZ_JBHUWH010000330.1:0-8981 GCF_042670125.1 Kitasatospora sp. NPDC057198
CCGGGTCCTGCTGCGGGACCGCCGCAGGGTGCCGGGGGAGTGCGGGAGGGTCGGCTGGAGGTCCGGTTGGAGGGGGCTGGGGGGCTGGCCGGAGGGGTCGGCGGGAGGGTGTGCCGGGGGGCCGGTTGGGGGCCGGGGGCGGGGTTGGTTGGGGGTTCGGCTGAGTCGGCAGGGCCGGCCCCGTCCTTCGGGGGGGTGCGGCGCGGGCCTCGCTGCGGGGCTGCAGGGTGTCGGAGGGGTGCCGGGGTTCGGGTGGAGGGTTGGTAGCCGGCCGGGGTTCGGTTGGAGTGCCGGTCGGGGGCTGTTGGTGGAGGGCTGGTAGCGCCGGGGGCCGGGGGGCCGGGGGGCCGGTGCTGGGGGCTGGCTGGAGGGGTGCTGGAGGGGTGCTGGAGGCCGGCTGGAGGGGTGCTGGAGGGTTGCTGGGGGCGGGTGGGGGTGTTCGGGTCGTTCGCCTACTGTCGGCAACCGTTCCGGGGCGGCGTTGTTGGCCTGTCCCGGGCGTAGGTATTTCGGCCGGGCCCTGTTTTTGTCGGGGGTGACTCCGTGGGTCTTCGGCTTTCGGATCGAGAGGGAAACACGATGAGCACGGCTTTCAAGCACGACTTCACGATGATGTTCGTGATCCATGACGCGTTGCGGCGCGAGTTGGAGTTCCTTGCCAGGACCACTGCCCGTGGTGCCGGCGACCCGCGTGCCCTGGTGGCCGGTGCTGCGGGTTGGGAGATGTTCAAGACCTACCTGCACGTGCACCACGGCGCGGAGGACGAGGCCTTGTGGCCGCAGGTCCGTCAGGCCCTGGCCGACCGTCCCGCGGACCTGGCTCTCATCGACGCGATGGAGACCGAGCACGCCACGATCGATCCGCTGCTGGAGGCCGTGGATGCCGCGGTGGCCGATCCGGCCCGCGCGGGTGACCTCTCCGCTCTGGTCGACGCCCTGGCCACGGGGCTGCGCGCCCATCTCAAGCACGAGGAGGAAGCGGCCCTGCCGCTGATCGACTCCGTGGTTACCCCGCAGCAGTTGCAGGCGTTCGGCCAGGCCCACACCGTCCGGATCGGCGACGGGACCCCGCGCTACCTGCCCTGGGTCCTCGACGGCGCCTCCGCGCAGGACACCGAGGCGATCCTCGGTATCCTGCCGCCGCCGGTCCGCGGTCTCTACAACGACGCCTGGGTGCCGTCCTACCGCGGGCTGGAGCGCTGGCCCGCCTCCTCCTGACCCGTCCCGCAGGCGGCCCCGCCCCACCGGGGCCGCCCCCGTCCGTCCCTGCCCCGTCTGCCCGGTCCGTCCCTGCCCCGCCCCGGCCGCCTCCCGCCGGACCGGTCCGTTCCTGTCCCGCTCCGGCCGCCTCCCGCCCCACCGGGGCCGCCCCGTCCGTCCCTGCCCCGTCTGACCGGTCCGTTCCTGTCCCGCCCCGGCTGGCTCTGCCGCCCCCGTCCGTCCTTGCCCCGTCTGACCGGTCCGTTCCTGTCCCGCCCCGGCCGCCTCCCGTCTGCCCGGTCCGTTCCTGTCCTGCCCCGGCCGCCTCCCGCCGGACCGGTTCGTCCCTGTCCCGCCGGACCGGTCCGTCCCTGCCCCGTCTGCCCGGCTCTGCCGTTCCGCCCTGGCCGGTTCTGCCGTTCTGGTTGGCCGCCTCCCGCCGGACCGGTTCGTCCCTGTCCCGTCTGCCCGGTCCGTTCCTGTCCTGCCCCGGTCGTCTCCCGTCTGCCCGGTTCGTTCCTGTCCTGCCCCGGTCGTCTCCCGTCTGCCCGGTTCGTTCCTGTCCTGCCCCGGTCGTCTCCCGTCTGCCTGGCTCTGCCGTTCCGTCCCGGCCGGCTGTCCCGCCCCGGTTGGCCGTCTCCCGCCGGACCGTCTCGTTCCTGTCCTGCCTTGGCCGGCTGTCCCGCCCCGATCGGTTCTGCCGTTCTGGTTGGCCGTCTCCGCCGGACCGGTCCGTCCCTGCCCCGTCTGCCTGGCTCTGCCGTTCCGTCCCGGCCGGCTGTCCCGCCCCGGTTGGCCGTCTCCCGCCGGACCGTCTCGTCCCTGTCCCGCCTTGGCCGGCTGTCCTGCCCCGGTTGGCCGTCTCCCGCCGGACGGTTCCGTTCCGGCCGGTGTCCAGCGCGACCTCCTGAACCGCCTGCTGGGCCGGCTCTTCCACTGCTTCCGGAACGGCCCGACCTTCGACGGGGGCACTGCCTTTCCTGCGGCGGTTCTTGTCGTATCCGCGGTCTGACCAGTAGTTCCAGTTCCGTACGGCTTGAGCTGTTGTCACATCGGTGAGGCAGAGTGCCTGCCATGACAACGGCTGACCACGATGTTCCGACTGCCTGGAGCCGCATTGAGGCCCGGCTCGCCGCGCACGTCCGGCGGGGACCGTTGCGGTCTGCGTCGGATGCCGCGCGCTTGGATGCGTTCGAAGCGGACCTCGGCGTGCCACTACCCGCGGACCTGCGAGCCTGGTGGCTGCTGTCCGACGTCAGCGCGAGCCACTGGATTCCTGGCGAGTTCGCCCCGCTCTCGCTGGAGGAGGCATGGGAGACCCGGGAGATCTGGTTGCTGGTCGCCGAGCAGGAGGGCGAGTCGTTCGACGAGAACGGCCGGCCCGGGGGGTGTTGTCCGCGTGAGTTCATGCCGATCGCCCTGAGCCCCGGCGGTGACGGACTGATCGTCGACCTGCGCCCCGGTGACACCTGCGGAGCGGTGTTCCTGTGGGACCACGAGAGTTGGATCCTGGATGTCCCTCGTTGGGCCTCGGTCACCCCGATGCTCCAGGACATCGCCCGAGCCCTGGAAGCCGGGACGCCCGTGCTGCCGAGCCGCGCAGCCCCGGGCGGATCGCAGACACCGGGCACTGCCGCGGTCGACGGCGGACCCGATCTCGCCCGGCAGCCCGCCACCGCGCGTTGAGACGCTTCAGCTTGCCGCCTTGCCGCCTTGCCGCCTTGCCGCCTTGACACTCTTGCCGCCTTGCCGCCCTTGACGGCCTGAGATGTCTGTGTCTGAAGGTGGTCGTGGTGTTCGGTCGAGTCAGGGAGCGGAATGTCGTGGTGTGGCGGGTCTGTTGTGTGCGGGGCTGGTCGGACCGGGACGGGATCGGGTTGACTGGTTCGATGCCTTCGATTCCGGATCAGTCGCGCGCGGACCTCGTTGAAATCGTCAGGGGACTGTTGGACAGTCACCGCCGGGAGTCCCGGGTGGGGCCGACGGTCCTCCGGCTGCCCGAGGACACGGGCACGGACGAGTTGGCCGGGCTCAGGACCGTGCTGGGGCAGTGGGCGGGCCGGCCGCGGAACCTGGCCGTGGACCGGTTCGCCGACCCGGCCGTGACCGAGGAGCTGGGCCTCGCACTGCTGGAGCCGTTCGGCGACGAGCTCGTGGAGTTGGCCGGCTGGGGATACCGGGCCCACTGGATCGGCCTGGGCCGGATCGGCAACGGCAGCGGCAACGGCAGCGGCACCCGGCCGGTCGTGGTCGTCGCGGACCGCCCGGACCCCGCCTGGGCCGGACTCCCCGAAACGAGCACCTGGGCCGAGAGACTGTGCGCGATCACCGGCTGGAAGCCGAGAGAACACCCCACCGTCGACTGGCAGGCGGCGGAGGCCGAGCTGGGAACCGCCCTGCCGCAGGAGTACAGAGAGGTCGTCGACGCGTTCGGCCCCGGCAGCTTCGACGGATACCTCGACCTCCTCACCCCGAACGGCAAGGGCCTGGACCTCGTCAACTGGTCCAGGAACACCCCCGCCGACCGGTTCGATCCGCAGCCGACGTTCCCGGCGGCACAGGGACTGCTCCAGTGGGGCAGCTCCGAACAGGAGATCGAACTCGTCTGGCAGACCGGCGCGGCCGACCCGTCCCACTGGCCCATACTCGTCCGGGACGACACCGCCGGCGAGTGGCAACAGTTCGACTGCGGCGTAGGCGAGTTCCTCGCCCGGCTGCTCACCGATGTCGGTCTCGGCTTCCCGCCCAGTTACCTCATGGACGCACACTTCTTCGAGAGCTGGGACAGCTGACCGCAGCGGCCGCCGGTCGCCGGTCGGTCGCCGGTCGGTGGCCGGTGGCCTGCTCGGCGGTGGGTGGACACCGGGCGGGAGGACGGGACGGGACGGGCACGACCGGCGCCGGACGGCCGTCGGGCACCAGCACTGCGAGGGTGCGAGGGGGCGGGGTGGTGCCGGCAGGCCGGGCGGCAGGGGGTGTTGAGGACAGGGGGCCGCCGAACTGGGCCTGTGCCGGCAGAGGCCGTGGACCATGGCTGTCGTACGGTGAACAGCCGGCTGCCATGTCCTGCCGGTCAGGCGCGGCACACCGGGACTGCGGCTGACATGAGGACGCCTGTTCCTGTGCGGCCGGCCGTGGCGGGGGAGCGGGCCGGTACCCATGACCGCTGTACTTCTGCCCGTGCCGTCCGATCCCGTCCCGGGGACTTCTCCGGGGACCGGTGGGGACCGGCTTGTCCCCCGCTCGCGGGAGCGGGCACTCACCCGCCGGGCGGCGGCGCGGCGCCTGCCCGCGGTCGGCGAGAGAGGGGCAGTTGCCATCGGCGCACGCGCGGATCGCTGCCGAGACCGCCGGGGTCCCGGTGCGCACGGTGTGGCGGCGGCCGGCCGGGGCCCGCGCGTCGGGCCGCGTCGAGACGGCTCCGCGCCGCAGGGGTCCGCGGTCACGGACGAACTGTGGGCCAGCCTGTCCGAACCGGGCGGCAACGTCGCCGCCCGGACCGGGAACTGACCGCCCGGCACCGGGAACGGCCCGGTCCAGGAGCCGACAGGACCAGTGCCGCCCCCGGCCACGCTGCCCCCGGCCACGCTGCGCCGGGCCACGCTGCGCCGGGCCACGCTGCGCCGGGCCACGCTGCGCCGGGCCACGTTGCCCCCGGGGCCACGTTGCACCGGGTCGTCCGGCGGGAACGGCGGGCCGGCCGCGTTCTGCGGGCCGGACAGGGCCGCGCGGGCGAGGCGGCGTACGACCGCGCGCTCGCGCAACCGGCCCTGCCCGGCACCGTCGACGAAGCCGGCCGCGCCCCGCCCTGCACCCATGCCCGAACACTCCGAGCCGGTCGCTGCTGCCCTTGCCCGTGTTCTCGACCTTGTCCGCACCGGCCGTGCGGCCAAAGCCGTAGGGCGGCCGACGAGGTGTACCCGTTGGGGGCGGTGCGGGACTGACCGGGCTCCGGCGACAACGTCGCGCTGTGTGGGTCCGTGCTGTTACGGCCGTGTCAGGAGGCCGAGGATTTGCAGCGCGTCGAGTCGTTCGAGCGCGTTCGCCGGGACAAGGGGCTGGAGAACGCCTGTGTCCGGGGTGACCTCTGACCGGCGACCCTGACCGTCTGCCAAGAGATCTTGACCACCGATAGGTTTCTGTCACCTGATTTTGATCGGTCTGTCCGGTACCTGGCTTTGTTCGTGGGCTTCGACAGCGGCTGTTCAGTGCTTCGGGAGGCACCCGCGCAGCGGCGTGTTCGATGTTCACGAGAAGCGACAGCACCCCCGCTCGTCGATGAGAATGCTGCCGCACCAGGCAAATCCTGCGAGCTACTGGATGCTCCAACGGTGCGGATGGTCGAGGTCGGTGGGGCAGGCGAAGACGTTGAGCTCGCCGGAGCGGCCCACGGTGACCTCGGTAGGTGTGGCGTGCCGGTGGGCGGGCAGGTCTCGGTCCTCCGTCGGCTTCCAGCTGCCGCTGCCGCCATCCCACTCCGAGCTATCGATGGTCAGCAGCAAGTGCATCGGCGTCCTGCAGGTCTGGCAGTCCATGGGGTGCGGGTCGGTGGCGTGCCAGGAGGCGAAGCCGCCGACGCGCCAGCCGGGCGGGATGGACAGGTCGTACTGGTAGCCGACCGGCTCGGGCGTGTTCTCGTCCGCCGACTGCTCGGCCTCTTCTTCAAGCGCTTCCTCCCAGGCGTCGATCTGGGCGCAGAGGGCCTCGGGCAGGAGGCCGGCGAACGGGTACGTGGCCACCTGCTCCGGGTGCAGGACACAGGGCTCGGGTACAAACCCGTCGTACCCGACGACCAGCGGTTGCGGGGGCGCTGCCAACACCTCACCGACCTCCCAGGACCGTCGCCAGCGCAGGTGCAGCTCCAGGTCGTACCGGCCCGGGCCGTGCGCGTTGAAAGGGCACCAGAACACCTGGAGCAGGTCGCAGTCGCCCGGCCCCGCCGGCAGGTCCGGAACATCCCGTCGATACAGCTGCGCGAGGCCGATCATCGGCAGCGGGTCCGTCTGCGACACCTCGGGAAACCGGTGTTCCAGGCGCAGCTCGCCCAGCAGCTTGCGCTCCTCGTCCGTGGGACCCGGGTTCTCTTCCCGGGCCCATGCGGCGGACAGGACCCGCCGGTAGCGGTGGATGTCGGCCGGGCGGCGGCCCCGCCCGCGGCCGTGGGCCTCACCGCACACCGGCCACGATTCGTCTGCCGGCCACAGCATCGGACCGCCAACCGAGCTGCTTGACACCGTCGGGCTGCCCGGACGCGGATGCAGGCGCGTCGTCGTACCGCGGTAGGCGGCCAGTTCCGGGAAGAGCCCCTCGACATCCAGCGGGCGCGGGGGCGTGGTCCTCGTCATGGAACGCGACCCTAGACACACGACGGCCTCGGCCAGTGAGCACCCCCAGCAGCAAACTCTCCATGCCTGTGCTGCTGTCGAAACCCGTGAACATTTCGAATCCCTCGCGGGCGTCGGTTGCCTCCCAAACCGGTGTACATCCGCTGCCCGTTCTCGCGGACAGAGCCAGGTACCGGTGGCCCGTTCGGGTTGTCAGACGGCATAGCAGCCGGGTGCTTGCCCGGTTACAGTTCCGCCTCGTGATCGATGCATCCCGTCGTACTTCTGCGGACGACGACGCACTGGTGAAGAGACTGCATGCCCTCGCACGGGGTGTGGAACAGGGCGCGGGCCCTTCTCCCGGCTTCCTCCCCGAGCGGCCACTTCCCCCGATCACGACATCCGAGGTCGAACAGGTAGAGCAAGAGACCGGGTACGAGCTCCCGCTTCTGCTTCGACGCCTCTGCACCGAGGTCGGGGACGGTGGCTTCGGTCCGGAAGGCGGCCTTGCCTCGCTGACGCCACGCCAAGTCCCGGGGTGGCCCGAACCGAACTGGCCGCTCGCAACCTTTCGGCACGCCCGGCTGCCAGGCTGGGAGACGCCGCCGTCATGGCTCTTCCTGACCGGTGGCGGCTGCACCATGGAGTGGCACGTCTCACTGATAGCAGTCGGCAACCCGGTCCTGCTCTGGGACTCCGACGGCTGGGACCCCGACTGCGGTGAGAATCCCCACGACGGCCTGCGCTACGCGGCACCGTCGTTGCGCCAATGGCTATGGACCTGGGCGGACGGCGGCAACGTGTGGGACGAACTGCTCAAGCGGCCGTAGGTACTCCGGTCAAGATCGCCTGTCAATCGCTCAAGGTCGCCGGCCGAAGGCCACGGGAGCCGGCCCGCCGCCACCCCGTCCACCGCCGGGTGGCCCGCCAGGCCCCGCACAGCGCGCTGCCTTCGGAGCGGAAAGAACCCGTGGCCCGCCGCTGCGCGCTGGAGCCGGCCGAGGGCTGGATCGAGGAGATGCTGCGGACGGACCTGACCGCGCCGCCCGGGCAGCGGCACACCGGCCGGCGGATCCTGGCCCGGCTGCGGGAGGAGTACGGCTTCACCGCGGTCGCCTGCACCGCCCTCAACGACTACCTGCAAGTCCGCGGGCCCCGGACCAGGGACGGGGCCGGACCGGGCCCGGAAGCTCCACGAGGGCGTGGTCCCGCAGTTCCACCGGCCCGGCGGGGAGGCCGGAGCCGACGTCGCCGGGGTCCGGGTGCGGGTGGACGGCAAGCCGTTGCGGTGCCGGATGCTCACGCTGCGGCTGTCGTGTTCGGGCGGGGCGGCCCGCCGGGTGTTCTCGACGGCCGGTCAGGAAGCCTTCGTGCAGGGCCGCGTCGACGCCTTCCGGGTCCCGGCGGCGTCCCGGTCCGGCACATCCGCTACGACAGCCTGGAGCCCGCGCCCTTTCGGGTCTGCTCCGGCCGCTCGCGGGTGGAGTCGCGGAGTGAGCTTGCTCCGTTCTGGCGGACGCCCTTGGTGTGTTGGTCGGGCCGCCAGGGCGTTCTCGTGCTCGGCGGGACTGCGGTGGCCGGGACTGCTGTGCAGCCTGCGTAGGTTGTACCAGCCCTCGATCCATTCGAAGATCGCGGTCCGTGCTGCGCCCCTGCTGGGCCAAGGCCGGTCGCCGGGCAACTCCCGCTTCAGCGTGGCGAAGAACGACTCGGCGAGCGCGTTGTCCCAGCACCGGCCGGTCCGGCCGACCGACAGTCGAACACCGAACTCCTCTGCCAGGTGGGCGAATTCACGGCCGGTGTACTGGCAGCCGCGATCCGGGTGGAAGAGCACTGTTCCGGTCGGGCGGCGGGTGTGGCAGGCGGTCCGTAGTGCGTCGGCGACCGGTTCGGTCCGCAGGTGGTCCGCGGTGGCCCGGCCGACGACCCGGCGGGAGGCGGTGTCGATGACGGCGGCCGGGCAGAGCCGGCCCTCCTCGGTCGGGATGGAGGTGGTGTCGCCGCACCGGCGCGCGTCGAGGGCGGTCGGGCCGGGCCGGAAGCCGCGCAGGACCGGGTCCGGTCGCGTGGCGGCGGTCGGGTCGGGGATTGTGGTGCGGTGGCGTCGTCGGCGGTGTCGGCCCTCGATGCCGGCCTGGCGCATGAGCCCGGCGACGCGGCGTCGTCCGCACCGGTCTTTGCGCTGCTGGAGGGCGGCGTGGACGCGCGGGGCTGCGTAGCTTCCCCGGGAGTGCGCGTGGATCTCGGTGATCTTCGAGGCCGGCTCGGTGTCGCGGACGGCACGGCGACCGGGCCGGCCGTTGCGGCGGGCGCAGAAGGCGGCGCGGGAGACCTTGAGCAGCCACACGCCCGTTTGACGTTGCGGCCTGCCTGCTTCTTTGCCTCGATGAACGGGTGGACCGTCACCGGGTCTCCTTCGCGAAGAAAGCCGTCGCCCGCTTGAGGATGTCCACGTCC